>NZ_JBAWTG010000028.1:0-69789 GCF_037106235.1 Methylobacterium nigriterrae
ACGCCCCAGATCCCAGACAACCCTAAAGCCGCCCAAAACCCAAAGCCGCAAGGACAACAGCCGTCCACGCTTCTCTTCCTCAGATTCAGTTGTCAAAGAACAACGGCCCCGACACCCGCCGGAACCACCCCGAAGACGACAGACCCGCCCGGCTCGCGCCGGACCCAAAGCCCGCCATCTGTCAGGAAAACCACCCCGCCAGCCGCCGGTCTCCCGGGGCCCGCCGCGGCGGTGGAGGGCGTCTAAGCCCCCGCCCCTCCCCTGTCAACCCCGGGACCCGGCAGCGCCGAAACCCGGAACCCGACACCCGACCGAACCCGAAGGCCCGAACCAGGAGACAGGCCAAACGACAGAGCATCCGGCTCGCACCGGATCCTCTCCGCTCATCCTGTCCCGGGAAGTGCACCGACACGCCAGACCAAAACCCGCGGCCAGCCGTCGATGAGCCGGATATAGACACGCAACCCTAAACCGTCAACCCGGAACGCGAGGCTCGGCGACCGCGGTGTCCGCGGCTCCCGCTCGGTGCCGGGACTGGTGTGGCCGACGCCGCGGCATTTGTCGCATCCGAGTCGACTGCTAGTATTGATGTAGCTCCGGCGTACGATATCGCACCGGATTACGAAGTTATATGGTACACTTTCCTACATTACCGGTAGTTTAGTTGTTTGTTAATGTGGCAGGGGAACAACATGGCTGGGTAAAGGCGTGCATTCTGGCGGAAATTCGCGAGATAGTCGGTCTGAAGCGATGTTTGTTGTTCGCGCGCACTAGGAGTTCTTCTCGCGGCGTGGTCCTTTAATAGCCTCAACGCCCCGCTGGGTCTCACAAGGGAATATAAAAGGTATGATCAAAAGACTTCTGCTCGCGAGCGGCGCGACGGCGCTCCTCTGCGGAGCTGCCGCCGCGGCGGATCTGCCGAAGCGCGAACCGCCGCCGATCTTCACGCCAGTGCCGGTCTTCACCTGGACGGGCTTCTACGCCGGCTTCAACGCGGGCTACGGATTCGACACCCGCAGCAACCAGGCCGCGACCGTGATCGGCGTGCCCGCGGGGCCGACGCCGGCCACCAGCGTCTTCCTCACAGGCGCCGGCGCGCCGGCCGCCGGCGTCCTCGCTTTCGGGGGCGGCCGCTCCCTCGACGGTTTCACGGGTGGCGGCCAGATCGGCTACAACTACCAGTTCACGCCGGGCTCTGGCTTCGTGATCGGCCTCGAGGCCGACGCGCAGTACGTGGATTTCGGGCGCGACCGCAACCGCTTCGCCTTCGCCACGGTGCCCGGCGGCGGCATCAACCCGGGCGTCCTGGCCTTCAACCCGAGCGGGCTGTCGGGCCTCGACTATTTCGGCACGGTGCGCGGCCGCCTCGGCTACGCCTTCGACCGGACCTTGTTCTACGGCACCGGCGGCTTCGCCTACGGCTCGGGCGGCGGCCGCCAGTTCGGCCTGCCCAACGGCTCGACCGACAACTTCCAGACCGGCTGGGCAGCCGGCGGCGGCATCGAGTACGCGCTCGCCAACGATTCCTTCCTGAACTTCTTCCGCGCCTCGGCGGTGACGTTCCGGGTGGAGGGCCTGTACGTGAACCTCGACCGCGGCAACCGCAACAACGGCGCCTTCGCGGTCACCCCGAACGGCACGGTGGTGGGCATCCTCTCGCCCGGCATCACGGTGTTCCAGGGTGGCGTGTTCCGCCGCGACATCGAGTTCGCGGTGGTGCGCGCCGGCGTCAACTACAAGTTCGGCTCCTACTGAGCGGGAGGCCGCAAACCTTTGGCCTAAGTGTCCCCAGCTCCCGATCAAACTGGCCGCTTAGCCAAACGGCGCCCCGGGGTCGCACCCCGGGGCGTTGCCGTCTTGGGCCCCGTCACGAACGCGCGCGCGCCCAGGCGTCGCGGAACAGCAAGGCGGCGCCGCCCGCCGCCATCAGGGCGAGCGCGAACCAGGTGAGCGCGTAGACGAGATGGTCGTTGCGGAAGGCGACGACCGTGAGCCCGCCGACCGGCAGGCCGCCCGGGTTGGGCGCCGCGTCGGCGTCGATGAAATAGGGCGCGACCGTCCCGAGGCCGCGGGCCGCCGCGATCGCCGCGACGTCGCGCGAGGTCCAGCGGTTCGCGGCGGGGTCGTTGGCGCGCAGGAAGGCCCCGTGCGGCTCGCTGATGCGCAGGAGCCCGGTGACCGTGGCCTCGCCCGCGACCTCCCCTGCCCTGCGTGTCTCCGCGTCGCGCCTGTCGGCCGGCACGAAGCCGCGGTTGACGAGCACGGTGCCGTCGGGCGTGCGCAGGGGCGTGATCACCCAGAAGCCGCCGCCGAGCTCGGTCACGGCCTGAACCAGGGTCTCGCTCTCGTGCAGGAAGGTGCCGCGGGCCCGCACGCGCCGGTAGGCGTCCTCCGGCGAGATCCGCGGCCAGGCGGCCGGTCCCGGCGCGGGCGCCGGCGCGGCGTGGATGCGGGATTCGACGCGGGCGATCAGGTCGAGCTTCCAGGCCCGGCGCTCGATCTGCCAGGTCCCCAGGCCGACGAGGCCCAGGACGGCGAGGAGCGCCGCAAGGCCGATCAGCGCGAGCGTCGCGGGGGAGCGGCGCGGGGCGCCGGGTCTCGGATCCGGTCCGGAATCGCTCACGGGGTCTCGTCGGCCTCCGATCGGCCGGAGCAGCCCGATCGCGGCTCCGGCCGGTTCTCCCGCGGCCTACCGGGCGGGCGCGGCGGGGATGTGGCTGTGCATGTCGTGGTGCGACATCGGCATCATGTTGGTGTTGAGATGGTACATCACCCAGAGCGAGCCGATCAGCGTGATCACCACCAGCGTCAGGGTGAAGATCAGCGCCAGGATGTTCCAGCCGCCCTCCGACTTCGTGTTCATGTGCAGGAAGCAGATCATGTGGACCACGACCTGCACCACCGCGAAGGCCATGATCACGAGGCCGGTGGTGCGGCTATCGCCGATCACGTCGGCCATGACGAGCCAGAACGGGATCGCCGTCAGGATCACCGACAGCACGAAGCCCGTCATGTAGCCGCGGAAGGTGGCGTGGCTCTCCGGATCCCCGTGCCCGTGGTGCGCGTCGTGGTGAGCGGTCTGCGCGCTCGCGCTCATTGCAGGACTCCCATCAGGTACACGAAGGTGAAGACGCCGATCCAGATCACGTCGAGGAAGTGCCAGAACATCGACAGGCACAGGAGCCGGCGCCGGTTCTCGACGATCAGCCCGCGCCCGCGCACCTGCACCATCAGCACGACGAGCCAGAGGATGCCGAGGCTGACGTGCAGGCCGTGCGTGCCGACCAGCGCGAAGAAGGCCGACAGGAAGCCGCTGCGCTGCGGGCCCGCGCCCTCGTGGATCAGGTGGGCGAACTCGTAGAGCTCGATCCCCACGAAGCCGAGGCCGAACAGACCCGTCACCGCGAGCCAGCCGAGCGTCACGGCCTGCCGGCTGCGCTCCATCTCCAGCATCGCGAAGCCGTAGGTGATGGAGGAGAGAAGCAGCATCGACGTGTTCACGGCGACAAGCGGCAGCTCGAACAGGTCCTTCGGCGAGGGGCCGGCCGCATAGTTCCGGCCGAGCACCGCGTAGGTGGCGAACAGGACCGCGAAGATGAGGCAGTCGCTCATCAGGTACATCCAGAAGCCCAGCATCGTGCTGCCTTCCGGGTGGTGCTCCTCGACGTGGAACGCCGGGGCCTCGGCGAGGCCCTGAATCGTCGATGCGTGCGTCGTCATGCTGATCAGGCCCGTCCGGAGAGCAGTGCGGTCCGCCGGCCCTCGGCCCGGACGACCGCGTCGGCCGGGATGTAGAAGTCGCGGTCGTAGTTGAAGGTGTGGCCGATCGCGACCGCGAGCATCGCCGCGAAGCCGAGGGCCGCCAGCCACCAGATGTACCAGATCATCGCGAAGGAGAAGACGATGCTGAGCGCGCCCAGGATGGCGCCCGTGCCGGTGTTCTTCGGCATGTGGATCGCCCTGAAGCCCTGGAGCGGGCGGCTGTAGCCGCGGCGCTTCATGTCCCACCAGGCGTCGCCGTCATGGATCACGGGCGTGAAGGCGAAGTTGTACTCGGGCGGCGGCGAGGCGGTGGACCATTCGAGCGTCCGCCCGTTCCACGGATCGCCCGTCAGGTCGCGCAGCTCCTCGCGCCTCAGGTAGCTCACGACGAGCTGGACCGCGAAGGAGGCGATGCCGAGCAGGATCAGGACGGCGCCGAGGGCCGCGATCACGAACCAGATCTGAAGCGAGGGATCGTCGAAGTGGTTGAGCCGGCGCGTCACGCCCATGAGCCCCAGCACGTAGAGCGGCATGAAGGCGAACCAGAAACCGGTGAGCCAGAACCAGAACGACAGCTTCCCCCAGAACGGGTCGAGCCGGTAGCCGAAGGCCTTGGGGAACCAGTAGGTGATGCCGGCAAGCATCCCGAAGAGCACGCCGCCGATGATCACGTTGTGAAAATGCGCGATCAGGAACAGCGAGTTGTGCAGGACGAAGTCGGCCGGCGGCACCGCGAGCAGCACGCCGGTCATGCCGCCGATGACGAAGGTCACCATGAAGCCGACCGTCCACAGCATCGGCACCTCGAACCGGATGCGGCCGCGGTACATCGTGAACAGCCAGTTGAAGATCTTGGCGCCCGTCGGGATCGAGATGATCATCGTCGTGATCCCGAAGAACGAGTTCACGCTCGCGCCCGAGCCCATCGTGAAGAAGTGGTGCAGCCAGACGAGGTAGGACAGGATCGTGATGACGACGGTGGCGTAGACCATCGAGGCGTAGCCGAACAGGCGCTTGCCCGAATAGGTCGAGACGATCTCCGAGAAGATGCCGAAGGCCGGCAGGATCAGGATGTAGACCTCCGGGTGGCCCCAGATCCAGATGAGGTTCACGTACATCATCGGGTTGCCGCCGAGGTCGTTCGAGAAGAAGTGCGTGCCGACGTAGCGGTCGAGCGACAGCATCGCGAGGACGGCGGTGAGGATCGGGAAGGCGGCGACGATGAGCACGTTGGTGCAGAGCGCCGTCCAGGTGAAGACCGGCATCTTCATCATGCTCATGCCGGGCGCCCGCATCTTCACGATGGTGGCGATGAGGTTGATGCCCGACAGCAGCGTGCCGATGCCGGCGATCTGGAGCGCCCAGATGTAGTAGTCGACGCCGACCCCCGGGCTCGCGGCCGGGCCCGACAGCGGCGGGTAGGCGAGCCAGCCGGTGCGGGCGAACTCGCCGACGAAGAGCGAGGCCATCACGGTCACGGCGCCGCTCACCGTCATCCAGAAGCTGAAGTTGTTGAGGAACGGGAAGGCGACGTCGCGGGCGCCGATCTGCAGCGGCACCACGAAGTTCATCAGGCCCGTCACCAGCGGCATCGCCACGAAGAAGATCATGATCACGCCGTGGGCGGTGAAGATCTGGTCGTAGTGATGGGGCGGCAGGTAGCCCTCGTTCGCCCCGAAGGCGATCGCCTGCTGGGCGCGCATCATCAGCGCGTCGGCGAAGCCCCGCAGCAGCATGATCAGCGCCAGGACGATGTACATGATGCCGATCTTCTTGTGATCGACGCTCGTCACCCAGTCGCGCCAGAGGGGTCCCCAGAGGCGGAAATACGTGATCGCGCCGAGCATCGCGGCGCCGCCGACGGCGACCGCGATGAAGGTCAGGACGAGGATCGGCTCGTGATAGGGGATCGCCTCGAGCGTGAGGCGCCCGAAGATCAGCGTCCGGAGGTCCAGGTTGGAGAACATCGGTCTCGCTCGTGTCGGCAGGAGCGGCGGCGGGGTCGCGCCGGCTCAGTGATTCATCTGTGCGGGGGCAGGACCGCCGTGCTGGTGGGCCGGCTCGGAATGGCCCTGGTGCGCGTCGGGGGCCTCGCCCGGCTCCCTGACCTCGGGGCCGGCGGCGTCGGGCTTCATGCCCTCGGGCTGCACGTCGCCCCTGGCGGGGCGGCCGGAGGCCGGGACGGTGGCGGCCTCCCCCTCGTGCCCGCCCCGCGCGTGGCGGTTGTCGTATTCGAGCCGCTCGCGGTTCGCGTGGCTCTCCTTGCCGGCGCCGCCTTGCGCGTCGATGTGCATCATCTCGCTCATGCACATCTTGCCCGGCACGGCGCACATGTTCAGGATCGCGTCGTAGAGGCCGCCATCGACCGAGGCGAAGTACTGCACGGGCTCCTGCTCGCTCGGCTTCTCGAGCTTCAGGTACGCCTCGCGGCTGAGCGCCTTGCCCTCGGCCCTGGCCTTGGCGACCCATCGGTCGAAGCCCGCCTGGTCGAGGCCGTGGAACTTGAAGGTCATCCGCGAGAAGCCGGAGCCGCTGTAGTTCGCCGAGAAGCCCTCGTAGACGCCCGCCCTGTTGATCACGGCGTGCAGCTTCGTCTGCATGCCGGGCATGGAGTAGATCTGACCCGCGAGCGCCGGGATGTAGAACGAGTTCATGATCGACGCCGAGGTGATCTTGAAGGTGATCGGCACGTCCACCGGCGCGGCGAGCTCGTTCACGGTCGCGATGCCGAGCTCGGGGTAGAAGAACAGCCACTTCCAGTCGAGCGACACGACCTCGACGGTGAGCGGCCTGACGCCCGCCGGCAGCGGCCGGCTCGCGTCGATGCGCGAGAGCGGCCGGAAGGGATCGAGCGTGTGGGTGCTGATCCAGGTGAGCGCGCCGAGCGCGATGATGATGGCGAGCGGGGCCGCCCAGATCACCACCTCGAGCTGCGTCGAGTGGTGCCAGTCCGGGTCGTAGGTGGCCCGCGTGTTCGAGGCACGGTAGCGCCAGGCGAAGAGCAGCGTCAGCGCGATCACCGGCACGATGATGAGGAGCATCAGGCCCGTGGAGGCGACGACGAGGTCGCGCTGCCGGGCCGCGATGTCGCCGGAGGGCTGCATCACCACCATGTTGCAGCCGGCGAGCAGGCCGAGCACGGGCACGAGGGCGAGTCCGCGAAGAAGTCTGAGACGCATCGGATCAATCGACGAGGGGCCGGGAGCGGCGTGCCCGTGCTGACCGTAGACGGCTCGCATCCGGGAATCGCGCGGCTTTACTGCGCTGCAACAAGCCGATAGGGCAAGTGCGCCGATGTCTCACCCGGGGGCTCGGCAAGCATAGCAGGGTTGAGCCTACAGGATATGTCGCCGGTTCGTGCCCGGGATATGTCGCGATCATCTGATCGCGCGTGCCGCTCGCGTCACGACGTCTCGCGCGGCGATGCTTTCCGGCCGGGTGAGCCTGCGCCATAATTCCGGTGACGGGACGGCCCGGCCGCGCCGGCGCCGTCGACACCATCGCCCCAGTAAAGCGAATCACCGACGATGAGCTCAGACTACGCCCTCCCCTCCTCCGCGCCGCTCGAGCGCGACGCGCGGCTCGTCTCGACCGACCACAAGGTCGCTCCGAGCGAGATCGCCGTGGGCGTCATCATCGGTCGCACCTCCGAGTTCTTCGACTTCTTCGTCTTCGGCATCGCCTCGGTGCTGATCTTTCCGAAGGTGTTCTTTCCCTTCGCCGAGCCGCTGACGGCGACGCTCTACGCCTTCGGGATCTTCGCCCTCGCCTTCGTGGCCCGGCCGGTCGGCTCGGTGCTCTTCATGGAGATCGACCGGCGCCATGGCCGCGGCGTCAAGCTGACGATCGCGCTGTTCCTCCTCGGCGGCTCCACGGCGGCGATCAGCTTCCTGCCGGGCTACGACCATCTCGGCCGCACCGCGATCCTGCTGCTGGCCGCCTTCCGGATCGGGCAGGGCCTCGCGCTCGGCGGCGCCTGGGACGGCCTCGCCTCGCTCCTCGCCCTCAACGCGCCCGAGAACCGGCGCGGCTGGTACGCGGCGATGCCCCAGCTCGGCGCGCCGCTCGGCTTCATGCTGGCCAGCGCCCTGTTCTCGTTCTTCCTGGCCAACCTCACGCCGGAGGACTTCCTCGACTGGGGCTGGCGCTACCCGTTCTACGTCGCCTTCGCGATCAACGTCGTCGCCCTGTTCGCGCGCCTGCGGCTCGTGGCGACCGACGAGTTCGTGAACCTGCTGCAGAAACGTGAGCTCGAGCCGGTGCCGGTCCACGAGCTCCTGCGCGCGCACGGGCGCCACGTCCTCATCGGCGCCTTCGTGCCGCTGGCGAGCTTCGCGCTCTTCCACCTCGTCACCATCTTCCCGATCAGCTGGATCACCCTGTTCACCGAGCGCTCGGCGGGCGAGTTCCTGATGGTGCAGTTCGCGGGCGCCACCATCGCGTGCGGCGCGATCCTGGCCTCGGGCCTGATGGCGGACCAGATCGGCCGCCGCACCATGCTGGCGATCTGCGCCGGCCTGATCGCGCTCTTCGCGCTCGGCAGCATCCTGGCCCCGATCCTGTTCGGCGACAGCATGGCCGGGCAGACGGTCTACGTCGTCGTGGGCTTCGGCCTCCTCGGCCTGTCCTACGGGCAGACCGCCGGCGCGGTCTCGTCGAACTTCGGCGCCCGCTACCGCTACACCGGCTCGGCGCTGAGCTCCGACCTCGCCTGGGTGCTCGGCGCCGGCTTCGCGCCCCTCGTGGTGCTCAGCCTGTCGAGCCGCTACGGGCTCGCCTGCGTCGGCCTCTACCTGCTCTCGGGCGCCGTCGCGACGCTCCTGGCGCTCGGCCTCAACAAGCTCGAGATGCGCGACGCCTGATCGGCAGGCGGGCAACGGCCCCCGTTCCCCGCGCGGGAGAGCTTGGCGCGTCCAGCCAGGGGAGATCGGCATGCTCACGCGGCGACGGCTGATGGTCTCGATCGGCGGGGCGCTGGCGGTGGGGCCTGGGCCGGCAGGCGCGGCGGCGCCGGACGATCTCGCCCGGCGCTTCGCCGCGATCGAGGGCCGCAGCGGCGGGCGCCTCGGCGTCGCGGTCCTCGACCTGCGCACGGGCGCCGGGGCGGGATACCGCCCCGACGAGCGCTTCCCGATGTGCAGCACCTTCAAGCTCCTGGCCGCCGCCGCCGTGCTGGCGCAGGTCGACGCCGGCCGGGAGGCCCTGGAGCGGCGCGTTGCCTACGGCGCCGCCGATCTCGTCGAGTACTCGCCCGTCACGAAGGCCCGGCTCGGGGAAGGCGCCATGCCGCTCGCCGATCTCTGCGAGGCGGCGCTGACGCTCAGCGACAACACCGCCGGCAACCTGCTCCTCGCGGCGATCGGCGGCCCGGCCGGCCTGACGGACTATGCCCGCTCCCTCGGCGATATGTGGACCCGCCTGGACCGGGTCGAGCCCGACCTCAACGAGGCGCGCCCGGACGACCCGCGCGACACCACGACCCCGGCCGCGATGCTCGCCGACCTGCGCCGGCTCGTCCTCGGCGACGCCCTCGCGCCGGCCTCGCGCGAGCGGCTGGCGGGCTGGCTCTCCGCCAACAGGACGGGGGGCAGCCGGCTGCGGGCGCGGCTGCCCGCGGGCTGGCGGGTCGGGGACAAGACCGGATCGGGCGATCGCGGCACCGCGAACGACGTCGGGATCCTGTGGCCGCCGGCCGGCGAGCCGATCCTGGTCGCGGCCTTCCTCACCGGCACGGATGCGCCGGCCGAGGCCCGCAGCGCGACGCTCGCGGCGGTCGGCGAGGCCGTCGCGACGCTGCCGCTGACCGCTCAGGCCGGCAGGGCCTCGGCGAGGCCGAACATCTCCCGCAGGGCCGGCAGCACGTGGTGGCGCACGAGCGGCGAGAGGTCGTCGGACTGCGCGGTCAGCGGCTCCCAGCGGAGCGCGTCGAGATTGCCGAGCGGCATCCAGGGATCCGCCTCGTCGAGGGCGCCCGCGTAGACGGTCGCCTCGATCAGCGTCTCCGGGTGAGCCACCGAGGCCGCCGTGAAGATCCCCAGCAGATCGAAGTCGTAGGAGACCACGGGCACGCCGAGCGCGTCCGCCACGTCGTGGACCACGCTCAGGCTGGTGCTCTCGCCCCGGCGGATCGCGCCGCCCGGCAACACGAATCTGTCCGTGCCGCGCTTGCGCACGAGCAGGACGCGGTCGTCGCGCAGCAGCGCGAGACCCGCGACGGCCTTGATGGAGACGGGGGACGAGGGGCTCGGTCGGCCCGGATGTGCGGACATGGTCTCACGCGGATAGCGGGTACGTGCGGATCCGGGAGATGTGTGTTCGCCCGCACGCCCGTCCAAGACCCTTCTCGAAGGCCCCCTCGAAGACCCTTGCGCGGGAGCCTCGCGAGGCCCCGCGCGGGCGCGGTCAGCCGGGCGAGCGCGGGACCATCGAGGCCAGGGCCGAGATGCCCTCCTGCAGGGCGGCGCCCGTCGCGGCCGCGCTCTCCGGGTGGAGCGCCGAGACGGCGACATGCATGCCGAGCACGGGAATGAAGACGAGCGCCATCATGAAGACGATCACCGCGATGCTGCGGTCGGGCGCCGCGGCGGCCTTCGCGGTGGTCTTGGCACGCCGCTTGGCGCGCCGGGAAGTCAGGGTCAGGAGCATGGCTCACCTCGTTCGACCGGCCGCCAGGGCCGGTCGCGGGCGAGCCGGATCACACGATCAGGCGCGGCTCACGCGGTCGGCCGAGGGCGGCACGGTCCGTCGACTACTGTCGTCGGGCATGGAGTTCGTGGATTCCTGTGGGGCCGCGCGACCGGGCCGGGGCCCGGACGTGCGGATGACGGGCTGATGATACGGATGCCCGGGTTCGTCAACCCTTAACGTCCGGCCTGTGGACGGGCGGCTCGGGCAGCACGGGGCGGCCGGGCGCCGCCCGCCCCGGCGCGGCGGCTACGGCTCAGTGGGACCGATCGGTGCGGTCGGGCGCGCGGCCCTCGCCGCTGTGGGTGTGGTGGCTGTCGCGCTCGCCGCCGCCGCCCGAGACGTGCGACTTCGAATCGTTGGTCGGGCTGCCCGGGGCGGGCCCGCGAGGCTCGGCCTGGGCGGGCTTCGACGCGTCCTGGTGGCTGCTGCCCGGGCCGCCATGGTGCCGGTCGGCGGCGGGACTCTTCTGCGAGGTGCTCATCACCGATCCTGCTGGTAGCCCTGATGCGTCGTGTTCACCTTCGCGTTCCCGGCCTGCCCGATCTTGTCCGGATCCTTGGTCTGGGCGTTCGCCGAGCCCGACGCGGCCGGCGCGGGCTGGGCGCTGCCCGGTCCCTTGTCGGAGCGGTTGGCGGGTGGGACGGGAGGGGGCTTCGTGGTCATGTATCCTCCGGTTGCATTGTGTGAGGCCAACTCAAGGGAGGTTGCTCTGTTCCGTACCGACGCCGAACGGATCTATGCAACCTTCAGTAGGTGGCGACGGGCGCCGTGAAGGCTTCGCCGCCGCGGCCCGTCCCGCATTGCCGGACAGACGCCGATCGGTCCCCGGCCTCACGGGCTCTCGTTCAGGCTCTGCAGGATCGACTGATAGGCACGCGCGACCGTGAGCGTGCACTCGACCTCGCGCAGCAAGCGCTCGGCGAGCACCGTGCAGCGCGCGCTCTCGCTGAGCCGCGCGATCAGCCTGACCTGATCGCGCCGACGTTCCTCGGTTTCCGCGACGAGCCGGTTCACGGCATCGAGCGGCTCCTCCAGCGACCCGTTCATGGTCCGCGCCTCGCCCCCGGGGCGACCGACTTGAACCATCCAACGGAGCAGGCAGGAGAGCGATCCCGCTCGCCAAGCGGCCGTACCAATCGCACCCGGCCGGGGCCGGCGCCAGAGGCGGCGCCGCTCAGCCCGGCGCGGCTGCTGCCCGCTCGGCGGCGATCAGCACGTCGAGGGCCCGCCACGGCTTCGGGAGATAGGTGGCGGCGGCCGGCAGATGGTCGAGCCGGTCCCCCAGGCCGCCCGAGGTCACCACCACCTTGATCCAGGGCCAGCGCGTGCTCACCGCCCGCGCGAGGTCGACGCCGTCGATGAGGCAGGGCAGCCGCACGTCCGTGAAGACCAGCGCGATCTCCTCCGCATGCGCCCGCAGGTGCTGGAGCGCCTCCTCGCCGCTATCCGCCTCGATGACCTGCAGGTCGGTTTCCTCCAGTACGGCAGCGGCAAGATCGCGGAGGTTGCGGTCGTCCTCGACCACGAGCGCCGCGCGGCACGATCGGGCGGCTCGGTCTCCGGCGGGGTGACCCATCGCGGCTTGACCCATTCACGTCTCCTCCGGTGAGCGCGCCGCGTCGGCGTGAGGCCCGCTCCCGAACAGGCTTGCATCCCGGGCGCTTCTGATGGTGCGGATGGCCGAGACCGGCCACCCGTGGAAGTCGGGCGGGCTCCGTCGCCGGCCGGACCGGGGCCCGGACAACCGGGCCCGGCCGCCGAGGCCGGGCCGACCCTGCGGGCCGCCGGCCCGATGCGGGCGCCCGGCTGCCCGAGGTCGATTCTGTACAAACTGCGGCAAACTGTCATCAGTTCAACCACAGATGGAAAAATTCGCGCCACGCTCCGCCGGTGCCGCGCCGCGGGCGACCCCGCTCGGAAACCAGGCGTTCGCCGAGTTCCGGACGTCCGGAGAACGAGCCGCGCGGGCGGCCGCGCTCAGGCCGCGCGCCGGCGCGGATATCCCTTGCGCCCGGCCAGGCGGGAATTGCGGTAGCGCGGATCCTGCGTCACCTCGCGCCGCACCCAGGGCGGCAAGGGCACGGGCTGGTCCTCCCGCTCGAGTTCGACCTCGGCCAGGATCAGGCCGGCGAGCGCCCCGTCGAACACGTCGACGTCCCAGGTCAGGCCCGCATGATCGATTCGGTAGCGCGTCTTCTCGAGGATGCGGTCGGGCGGAACGAGGCTGAACAGGAAGTCGGCGGTGGCGCGGGGCACCTCGCGTTCGTCCTCGGTCCGCATCGCGCCGACGCGCGGGCCCTTCCAGGTGAGGAAGGACCTCTCGCCCGCGATGCGGACCCGCAGCGTGCTCTCGTCGTCGGTGTGGAGGTAGCCCTGGCGGATGCGGATCCCGCTCCGGCAATGCCCCAGCACGGCCGGCGCGGTGAGGAACCTGCGCTCGATCTCAAGCTGCATCTGCCGCGCGATCCGTGGCGGGTCGTAGCCTCATGCGGGACACCTCCGCAGCGCGGGGCCGGGACGGACGGGACCATAGGCCCGGACGCCACCGCCGGCCAAGGCCCCTGCCCCGTCGACGGCGGGCGCTCCCCAACTAAGTCGGACGTGCGGAGTTGGTTGCCGGGAAGGGTAGCCACGCGCCGGGGCGCCTCCGGGCCCGGCGGAATCGGCCGGCTCCGAACCCTGCCCGATCGGCCGCGCATCGCCGAACCTTTGCCGCAGATGGCCGCGAGGCTGCGCGGCATCGACCATCACCCCGGAGCAGGACGCAGATGAGACACGCCATCACGATCGCGGCGGCCCTGGCGGCCCTGTCGGGCGCGGCTCTCGCGCAGGCCGCGCCCGAGTCCGGCAAGCCGACACCGGGCAAGCAGGCGCCGGGCAAGCCGACACCGGAATCGAGCCGTAGCCTCGACGAGGCGATGCCGGACGTCGATCCGGGCGTGCTCGCCCAGTGCCGGGACAGCGCCGCGACGAGAAACCTGAAGGGGTCCGCGCGCGATCAGTTCATCCGCGCCTGCATCGAGCCCGAGGATTGAGGCACCGTGCCCGGCGGCCGGAACCCGCCGCACCGCCGCGCGCGTTCCGCACGGTCCGCAAAAGGAGAGGATCGGCATGGACGCCAAGCTCGCAGACCATGTCCGTGCGGCCGCGGCCGACGCGCGCCGCCGCGCGATGGCCTATCCCGGCTCGGCCTCCGCGGACGAGCTTCCCTGGGCCGTCATCGCGGCCTTCGACGCGGAAGTCCGCGGCTACGTGGAGCGCGACCGCCGGATCGAGGACGAGCGGGACCGCGTGCTCATCGCGGCGGTCAAGCTCGCGGAAGCGCCGCCCGCTCCCGAGGGGGAGGATGCGAACCCGGCCCGCGGCCATCTCATCGACGCGATCGACTATCTCGAGCAGGCCGTCCTCCGGTTCGGCATCGTGAACTGGGAAGCCGCGAAGCGCGGCTTCGGCAGGCACGGCCAGCGCGTCGCGGCCAAGGCCTGAGGACGGGACCGGCTTTCCGCCGAACCGGCGGCCCGTTCGGCGCCCGGGCCGACCTTCGACGGTCATCCCGACCGTACGGACCGGTCCGCCGGCCGGGACCTCCGGGAGTGCGGGCGAAGCGCGCATCGCCGGGATCCGGCAGCAAATCTCCGGCCGGCCCGCATCGGCCGAACTATCTTGCAGCACTTCCGAAAGTGTGCAGCCTCAACCGTAAGGTTGAGCAAGGACCCCCGTCGCTTCGGCTGGCCTTCCGCGGGCCGGCGCGGTTTGCCGGAACCGAAGTGCGGTCGGCCTGCCCGGTGAGGGTCGAGGCCGGCCCCGGCGGGGCGGGGTCAGGCCGGACCGATGCGATCGAGGACACCCACCAAGTCTCGCCAAACGCGAATCCAGGGATCGAACATGCTCGAAGAATCCCACACCAAGCTCGGCGCCTGTCCGCATGATTGCCCCGACACCTGCTCGATGATCTACACGGTGGAGGCGGGCCGGCTCACGGATGTCTGCGGCAACCCGGACCATCCGATGACCCGCGGCGCGCTCTGCGCGAAGGTCAGGGACTTCGACAAGCACCATTACAATCCGGACCGAGTGCTCTACCCGATGCGCCGGAGCGGGCCGAAGGGGAGCGGGCAGTTCGAGCGCATCGGCTGGGACGAGGCCCTGGCGGAGATCCACCAACGCTTCAGCGACGTGATCGCGACCCACGGCCGGGAGGCGATCCTACCCTACAACTAACTGGGAGAGCCCGAAGCTCGGCGGCATCGGCATGAGCCATTTCCGCGAGCATGGCTGGTACCGGCTGAACCTCGGCGATCCCGAGACGCGCACGCCGCACGCGGACGGGAACTTCCCGACGCCGTCCGGAAAGTGCGAGTTCTGGTCGGAGACGGCCGCGACGACGGGCAACTTCGTCGCCCCGCCGTTCCGGCAGATGTACGAGGCCGAGCAGGGCGGCGAGCCGCTGGATCCCCTGCCCGGCTACGTGCCGGCCAACGAGCGGCCGGAGACCAACCCCGCGCAGGCGGAGCGCTATCCCCTCAACATCGTCTCGCCGAAGAGCCACGGCTTCCTGAACTCGCAATACGCCAACGAGGCACACAAGATCAGGGCCCAGGGCGAGCAGGCGATCCTGATCAATCCGGGCGACGCCCTGGTCCGCGAGATCACCGAGGGCGCGGTCGTCAAGGTGTTCAACGACCGCGGCGCCTTTCACGGGCAGGCCAGGGTCACCGACGACGTGCCGGCCGGCATGGTGGTGGCCTCCCTCGGCTACTGGCACTCCCTGAACCGCGACGGGGCGGTGAACGTCGTCAGCGCCTCGACCTACGGCGGCATGGGGCACTCGCCGACCTTCAGCGACAACCTCGTGCAGGTCGGCCTGGCGCAATGACACGGCGTCCGCCCGATTAAGGCGGACGCCGTGCCGGCGAGCCCGCGCGGAGACCGGGCGAAGCGCACATCCGCCATCCCGAAGGGATCAAGCAGCGGATTCGACAGGAGCCAGCGGCTCTGGGGCGGGCCCCGCCACGGCCTTCATCGGACCGCGCCTTCGCGGGCGAGCAGGTCGCGCTTGCGCTCGACGCCCCAGCGGTAGCCCGACAGCGAGCCGTCCGAGCGCACGACGCGGTGGCACGGGATCGCGACCGCGAGCCGGTTGGCGGCGCAGGCCCGGGCGACCGCCCGGACGGAGGCAGGCTCGCCGATGGCGCGGGCGATCTCCGCGTAGGTCGCGGTCGAGCCGGCCGGGATCGCCCGCAGGGCCGCCCAGACCCGCTGCTGGAAGGCGGTGCCGCCGATGTCGAGGGGCAGGTCGAGCCCGCGGCCGGGGGCCTCGACGAAGCCGATCACCCGCGCGACCCAGCCCTCGAAGGCGGCGTCGCCGCCCGACAGCTCGGCCTCGGGGAAGCGGTCCTGGAGGTCGCGCGCCAGGGCATCAGGGTCGTCGCCGAGCAGGATCGCGCAGACGCCCCGCTCGGTCGCTGCCACCAGGATCGAGCCCAGCGCGCACTCGGCCGCCGCGAAGCGGATGCGGGTGCCGGCCCCGCCCCGGCGGTAGGCGGAGGGCGGCATGCCGAGCCGCTGCGCCGCCCCGGCGTAGAACCGGCTCGCCGAGTTGTAGCCGGCCTCGTACACCGCCTGCGTCACGGAGCCCGCCTCCCGCAGGCCCGAGGCGACGCGGCCCGCGAGCCGTGCCCCCGCATAGGCCTTCGGGGTGATGCCGGTGACCGTCCGGAACACGCGGTGGAAGTGGAACGGGCTCATCCCGGCGGACCTGGCGAGATCGTCGAGAGCCGGCATCGTCTCGGCCTCGTCGATCAGCCGGCAGGCGCGGGCCACCGCCTCGGCCCGGCGCTCGGCCAGCGCCGGCTCGTTCGGCCGGCAGCGCCGGCACGGGCGGAAGCCCGCCGCCTCGGCCTCCGCGCAGGTCGCGTGGAAGGCGACGTTCTCGGGCCGGGCTTGCCGCGCGGGGCAGCTCGGGCGGCAATACACGCCGGTGGTCCTGACCGAGTATACGAAGCTGCCGTCGGCGCGCGGGTCGCGCGAGGCCAGCGCCGCCCATCTGGCCGCATCGCCAGCGGGTGCCGGGACGGGCGTCGTCGGTCGGGTGTCGAGTTCTGCGATCCGCATGGCGGCAGCTCCCTGATCGTCGCGCTGCGGCGCCCCTCGGCGCCGGCTCATGCGGACACCTTTGCGCCCGCCCCGGCCGGCCCGCATCCCGCTCCTTGCTCCGGAATCACCTTTGCCGCGCGCCGGGCTCCCGACGGCCGGGGCGGGCTCTCCGCGAGGCGCGCCGCATCGTGCGCCCACAGGTGCAGGACGGCGTAGGCCCGCCACGGGCGCCAGGCGGCGGAGCGGGCCTCGAGGTCCCGCGCGCTCGGGCGCCCGCCCGCGTCCGCGAGCGCGCGCAGCAGGCCGATGTCGCCGGTCGGCAGGGCGTCCGGCTCGCGCAGGGCCCGCATGGCGATGTACTGCGCCGTCCAGCCGCCGATGCCGGGAAGCGCCGTCAGGCGCGCGGTCGCCGCCGCGAGTCCCTGGCCCGGGGCGAGCAGGTCCGGTTCCGCGGCCGCCGCCGCGGCGAGCGCCCGGATCGCGGCGCCGCGGGCGCGCGGCATGTTGAGGGCGAGCGCGATGTCGGCCTCGGCCAGCGCCTCCGGCGACGGGAAGAGGTGGGTGAGGCCGGGCTCGGCGGCATCCTGTCCGAGGGGGGGGCCGAAGGCCGCGACCAGCCGGCCCGCGAGCCGCGTCGCGGCGGCCACCGAGACCTGCTGGCCGAGGATCGCCCGCACCGCGAGCTCGAACCCGTCCCAGGCGCCGGGGACCCGCAGGCCGGGCCGCGCGGCGACGAGCCCGGCCATGAGCGGGTCCGCCGAGAGCGCCGCGCCGATGACGGCCGGGTCGGCGGCGAGGTCGAAGATCCCGGCGACCCGGGCGGCGATGTCCGGGGCCGGGCCCGGCAGACGCACGGCGGCCGTGAGGGCCTCGCCCCGCGCCATCGTCACCGTCAAGGTCCCGCGGCGGCCGTCGACGGCGACGGTGCGGGCGTAGAGGCCGGGGCGCGCCGCCTCCACGCCCGGGATGGCCCGGGCGGCGAGATAGGCATGCACGCCCTCCCAATCGAAGGGCGGGCGGACGGGGAGCCGGAACGTCGCGGCCGGAATCGGCTGCATGGCTGGGCCTCGACTCGATCGGTGGCTCTGTCGCATCAGGAGGCCGCGGAGGCGAGCGCCCGCAGATGGGCCGCCGCCGAGCGCCCGAGGGCGTCGAGGCTGTAGCCGCCTTCCAGGAACGAGACGATCCGGCCGTCGCACCGCCGCTGCGCCACCGCCGCGATCTCGCGGGTCACCCCGTCGAAGTCGGCCTCCCGGAGGCGCAGGCCCCCGAGCGGGTCGCCCGCATGCGCGTCGAAGCCCGCCGAGATCAGGATCAGGTCGGGGCGGAAGGCGTCGAGGGCCGGCAGGAGGCGCCGGGACCACGCCTCGCGGAACGGCCCGCCGTCGTCGCCCGCCTCCAGCGGCGCGTTCCAGACATTGCCGACGCCCGTCTCCGAGGCGGCGCCCGTGCCGGGAAACCACGGCATGCGATGGCTCGAGCCGTAGAACAGGTCCGGGTCGAGCCAGAACAGGCCTTGCGTGCCGTTGCCGTGGTGCACGTCGAAATCGACCACGGCCACCCGCTCCATTCCGTGCCGCGCCCGGGCATGGAGGGCGGCGATCGCGGCAGCGTTGAACAGGCAGAAGCCCATGGCCCGCTCGCGCCCGGCATGGTGCCCCGGGGGCCTGACCTGGCAGAAGGCGTTGCGGATGCCCGAGCCCGGCTCCGCCACCGCGTCGACCGCGCGCAGGCCGGCGCCGACCGCCCGCAGCGCGGCCTCCCAGGTGCCGGCGGAGAGCACGGTGTCGCGATCGAGATGGATGGGCGGGTCCGCCGCGACCGCGCCGAGCGTCCGGACGCGTTCGAGATGGGCGGGTGAATGCGCGCGCAGGATCGCTTCCTCGACGTCACCGCGCAGCGGCGCTTCCTCGCGGCGCAGGGACGCGAAGTCCGGAGCCGCGAGGGCCTCGTCGACGGCCCGCATCCGCGCCGGGCGCTCCGGATGGCCGGCGCCGGTCTCGTGGCGGGCGAAGGCCGGATGCGTGATCAGGAGCGTGCCGCCGACCGCGCGCGCGGCGCCGCGGCCGGGCGCCGCGGTCGTCAGGCCGGCCAGCCCGGCGACCAGGGCGCGCCGCGTGAGGTCGATGGCGGGCACGCGGCTCACGGCGCCGGCGTCTTTCCGGCTTCCTTGCCGACGTCCTCCGCGCCGGGGCACGCGCCGACGCGGTGGCCGGCCTGCACTTCCGTCATGGTCATGTTCTTGCCGCCCATCTGCATGGCGATGCGGCCGCGGAAGGCGGTCGGCGCCAGGACATACCGGGCCGTCGCCCGCGCGGCGTTCCGGCCCGCGCAGGCGATGTCGAAGGTGAGCTCGTTGTCGTTCCGGCGCCGGTTCGAGATCGGGCATCCCGACAGCGGGTTGTTGTCGCTGAGCACCGCGATGCCGTGGTTGTTCGCGCCGGCCTCGGAGGTGAGGCAGAGGCGGGTGACCTTCCGGGCCGTCATATCGTCGAGATGGGGCAGTTCCAGCGTCACCTCGACCTCGTAGCTGCCGCTCTCCGGCATCGCCGGCCCTGCGGCAAGGACCGGCGCGGGCAGGAGCAGGGCGAGGCAGCCGACCTCGATCGGACCCGTTCGCGGCATCGTTCGGTCTCCCGTTCCGTCCCAGATGAGCACGGAGCGGATCCGGACGCGATCCGTTTCTTGCTCCCGAATTCGCCCGGTGCCGGGGCCGGGCGGGCTTTCGGCCACTCCCCGCGCGTTCCCTCGGCCGACATGCCCCTCGCCCGCAGGGACCGGCTCACCGACGACCTCCCGGAATGCCTGCGCTCCCGACGACGGCCGGGATGCTGCGAACGATGCTGTAGATCTCCACCCCCGTCTCCAGGCCCTTGAGCGCGCGCGGGCCGAGCGGGGCGATCTCGACCGGGCCCCGGACGTGGCCGGCCAGGGTGGTGTCGATCAGGATCTGCTCGTCCTTCGCGGCCGAGCAGAGGCGCGAGGCCAGGTTCACCACGGGCCCGATCGCCGTGTAGTCGAACCGGCTCTCGTACCCGATCCGCCCGACGGTGGCCGGCCCCATCGCGGCTCCGACCCCGAATCCGATCGCGTATCCCCTGGCCCGCCAGTCCGCGACGAGGGGCTGGACGACGTCCTGCATGGCGATCGCCAGCCGGACCGCGGTCAGCCCGGGCTCGGAACAGGCGACCGGTGCGTTGACCAGGACCATCAGCCCGTCGCCCGCGAAGTGGATCAGGGTGGCGCCGTGGGCGGCGATCACGCGGCCGAGCGCATCGAAATACTCGGCCAGCACCTGCAGGACCTCGTCCGGAGCCGACTTCGCCGAGAATGGCGTGAAGCCGCGCAGGTCCCCGAAGATCACCGCGACCTCGACGCGCCGGCCCTCGAGCACGCCGTCGTCCCCGGCCCGATCGATGAGTTCGGCGACCTGGGGGGCGAGGAAGCGCCGCAGCCGCGCGATGCGCTCCTGCCGCTCCTGCGACAGCGCGAGCTCGACCGCCATGGCGTTGAAGCGCGCCGCCAGCCGGCCCAGCTCGTCCGTCGACGCGATCGCGATGCGGTGGTCGAAGCGCCCCGCGCCGATCTGCTCCGTTCCATATTCGAGCTGGCGGATGGGACCCGTCATCCGGCGGGCCAGCCAGAAGGCCAGCAGGCCCGCGAAGGCCGTGCCGGCCAGGAGCAGGGCCCCCGTGCGCCAGAGGGCCCCGTAGATCGGGCCGAACGCCTCCGCCAGCGGCTGGTTGACGACGACGGTCCAGTCGACGCCCGGGACCAGCGCCATGGCGGCGATGACCGCCGCACCCGCGGCGTTCCTGCCGATCGCCGACCGGCCCTCCCGGCGGATCGCGTCGCGGAGCATCAGGAGCGGGCGCGCCGCCGCCACGTCGCCGCCGCGCAGAACCAGGCTGATGTCGGGATGCGCGATCAGCCGGCCCGGCCCGTCCAGCACGAAAGCCTGGCCCGTCTGCCCGACATGGATCGCCGAGATCACGTCCCAGATCAGCTTGAGGTTGATCTCCGCGATCGCGATGCCGACGGCGGCGCGGTTGCCCGCGACGGCGATCGTCATGAAGGGCTCGGAGCCGCGATAGTAGATCACCGGTCCGTACCAGACCCGGGCCGCCCTGGCTCCGGCGACGGCGGGGTCGGCGGACCGGTCGCCGCCGCCCACCTGGTTGAGGCCGATCCGCGAGATGTGCAGCCGCTCCCGGCCGGTGCCGTCGACCAGCGTGAGGCTCACGATGGCCGGCACCTGCCTGAGCAGCCGCAGCGCGTCGAGCCTCTGGCCCTCCTCGGCCCCGGCGGTCCAGGGGAGCTGGACCATCCAGCCGAGCTGGTCCCTGATGCCGTCGAGGAAGCTCTGGATCCGGGACGCAGCGGCCTGCGCCTCGATCCCCAGCAATTCGTTCAGCTGCGCCCGCTGATCCCGGTAGCCGAACCAGGCCTCCGTGCCGCCATTCGCCAGCAGCGGCACGACCACGGCCGCGAAGAGCGCGAGGAAGTACTTGCGGAGAAGGGAACGGCCGGCCCTGGCCGGAGAGCCGGTCATCGCCGCTGAACCCGTCCCACCTGCGCTGGGTGCGCTCGCTGCCTCACTCGGTCACCTCATCGGCTGGCACGCCGTAGGGGCCCGGGGCCTGGCCCTGCCCGCCCGCCGGGATCGCGTCCGGCGGTCCCTGCCCTGCGCCGGGCGGCCGGGCCGGATCGCCGTCTCGCGCCGCCTCGTGCGGCGGCCTCAAGCCGTGCGGGGATTATGCCACGCGCGGGAATCCGCGTCAGGGGCGCGTCCGCGCACGAAACCTCAGGGAATGGCGCCTGCGCCCGGGCAGCGGGATCCCGGCAGGCCCCTCGGGCCTTGCCTGTGTGAGGCGCATCACGGTCCCGGCCGGATCGCGGGCGCATGCATCTCCGGCACGATGGAGGTGACCCATGCGCACCACGCCTCACCGGAGGGGGGACGGCACGATCCTCGCGCTCCTGGCGATCGCGCTCGCCCTCGCCGCGGTCTCCGCGGCCAAGTCGCTCTTCGACGCGCAGACCCGCGAGATCGAGCGGAGCCTCCGGCAGCTCGGCGCGGCCCCCTGAGCCGAGCCCCGGCGCGGCCCTGGCGATCGTCGTCGCGATCGCGCCGGGCGGTCCGTCCCGGGCCTGCGCTCGACCGCGGCCGCCGGTACGCCGGAGCGGATTGGTCGGCCGCGTCCGCGCCGCTATGCTGCCCGCACGCGGTTCGGGGCTCGGTGAGCATGCCATGGCGACGACGCGGCACCGGCTGGTCCGGCATCGGGCCTGCGCCTCGGGCCGGCCCCGGCGACGGGACGCCGACCCGATGCGGCGGCGCGACGTCATCCTGCTGCTCGGCGGCGCGGCCGCATGGACGCGTCCGGCGCGCGCGCAGCAGCCGATATGGCCGGTCATCGGGTATCTGGGCCTCGAATCGCCCGCAGCCTATGCCAGCCGCCTCAGCGCCTTCCGGGCCGGTCTGGCCGAGGTCGGGTACGTCGAATCCCGCGATGTCGCGATCACGTTCCGGTGGGCGCAGGGGCAGTACGACCGTCTGCCGGCGCTCGCGGCCGATCTCGTCGCCCAGCGCGTCTCGCTCATCGCCGCGCCCGGCGGCGCGCCCGTGGCGCTCGCCGCGAAATCGGCGACGACGACGATCCCGATCGTCTTCGAGATGGGCGGCGATCCCGTCGCGCTCGGTGTGGTGGACAGCCTGTCGCGCCCGGGCGGGAATCTCACGGGTGTGTCGAGCTTGAGCGTCGAGGTCTCGCGCAAGCGGCTGGAATTCATGCACGAGGTGCTCCCGAACGCCGCCGCGATCGCCGTCGTCGACAACCCGACCAGCCCGACCGCGAACTCGCAGCTGCGCAACCTCCATGCCGCGGCCGAAGCCATCGGGGTCCGCCTCCAGGTCCTGCATGCGAGCAACGAGCAGGAGCTGGAGGCGGTCTTCGCGGCCCTGCCGGAGCAGCGGGCGAGCGGCCTGGTGTTCACCTCCGACCCGTATTTCGCGAACCGCAGCCGCCAGCTCGCCGCCCTCTCGCTGCGCCACGCTGTGCCGGCCATCACCCAATCCCGCGACTTCCCGATCGCCGGCGGCCTGATGAGCTACGGCGGCGATTTCGAGCAGTCGCACCGCCAGGCCGGGATCTACGCCGGACGGATCCTCAAGGGCGAGAAGCCCGCCGACCTGCCGGTCCAGCTCGTCACGAAGGTCGAGCTGTTCATCAATCTCCAGGCCGCCAACAGCCTCGGCATCACGGTCCCGCCCTCGCTGGTCATCGGTGCCGACGTGGTTCTCGAATGAGACGCATGCTCGGCGCCGCCGCCCCCGCCAAGCGCGGCCGCGCGCTGCCGGCCGAGGTGGGGATCGCCGCCCGAACGTGATCCGCATCACGGATCGGGCCGCGCCGATCGGGCATCCCCGCGGCTTCGCGTTTGAGGGCCGCACGATGTTGGCGCCGATGATCCATGTCTTTCAGTCCTGGCGGCAGCGGCGGACCGCGCATCGGGAGCTTGCGGCGCTCGATGACCGCCTGCTCGAGGATATCGGCTTGAACCGCTACGAGCTGACGGAGCGCCGCGCGCTGTTCTGGTGATCGCCCGGGGTCGGCCCGGGGCACCGCGAGCGGACGGCCTGTCGGTCAGGGGCCGGCTCCGCCGATCGGGCCGGCGTCCCGTCAGGCGAAGCCCGCGAACACGGCGTTGAGGCGCGAGGCGGGCACCGCGCCCGCCAAGCCCTCGAAGGAGCCGTCCCTCATCGGCCCGGCCGCGGCCAGCATCCCGCCCCAGGCGGCGCGTGCGAGCGAGCCGCCGACGCTGATCCGGCGCACGCCAAGATCGGCGAGCTCCGCCATTCGCTGCGCGGGATCCATGACCAGCACGTTGAGGGGCTTCGGCGCCACGGCCCGGACCATCGCGGCGATGTCGTCGGCCCCGCGCGCACGCCCGGCGCGTAGAGGCAGTCGGCACCGGCCTCGGCGAAGGCGACGAGCTTGTCGATGGCCGGCGTCAGCGCCGCCGGGTCGATCAGGAGCCCCTCGGTGCGCGCCACCAGGATCACGTCCCCGCCCGCGCCGTCGATGGCCGCGCGCGCGGCCCGGATGCGCTCCACCGACAGGGCAAGGTCGTGGAGGCCGGCCGGGGTCCCGTCCCGATCCTCGATCGACAGGCCCGCCACGCCGGTCCCGACCGCCAGCGCGACGTTCTCGGCCACCCTCTCGGGATCGATCGCGAAGCCCGATTCGAAGTCGGCGTTGACCGGCAGGTCGACGGCCGCGCACAGGATCGCGAGGTGCCCCAGAACGTCGTCCCGCGTCACCGCGTAGTCGGGCCGGCCCGTCGTCCAGGCATAGCCGGCACTCGTCGAGGCCAGGGCCGAGAAGCCGAGGCTCTGCAGCATCCGGGCGCTGCCGACGTCCCAGGGGTTGGGCAGCACGAAGCAGCCGCTCGCGTGCAGGGTCCGGAAGGCGGCGCGCGTCTCGGGCAGGGGGCGGGTCATCTCGGCCTCCGTCGTGGGGATCGATCGCGCGCCGGGCGTCCGGGACGCCAGGATGGGCCGGCGAGCCGGACCGTCGAGGCCGGGACCGCGAGGGCCGTGTCGGCCAGGGCCGCCAAGGATCGCGGCATGTCCTCTCCTCCCTCGATCCTGCTCCGGCGTGATCGCGGTGTCGGGCTGGGATGGGACGTCGGCGGACGGGCTTCGTCCAGCGCCGCGGCCCGGATTTCCTGCGGGAACGGCCATGCGCGGTGGCGATTGTCACCGCTTTCGCGAGCCTGCGGCGAGGTCCCGGCCCCGGAGCCGCCCCGGATCAGCCCCCGCTGACCGCGAGCCTGCGCGCGCAGGCGATCGACCAGCCCGGGAAACGCCGTCGCAGGTCCGCGATGCGCGGCCGGTGCCCCAGATCGACCGGTGGATCGACCTTCTCCCGCGACACGCGGAAATGGAGCGCGTGGCCTGGGCGGCGGGCCGATCGAGGCAGCGGCCGAGGAGGGCCTTGCGGACGGTACGCTCCCTACGGCCGCCCGGATCGCCACCATCCTGCCCAGAACGTCCGCGCAGCTTCGGTCTCACAGGGCTCGGCAGTTGCGTAGGAGAGCGGCATGGCAGGACAGGCCCACGAAGCCTTCGCGGGCGTGCTTCGGTCCGCCTGGGAATTGGCGCAGGCCGTGCGGGACGAGACCGGCACGATCGTCGAGTTGCGCCTGACCACGCTCGGATTGACCGCGCTGGCGAGCGACGCCGTCTGCGGGCGAATGGCGACCGTCTCCTGGCACGACCTGGCCCGGGCGGACGACCTGCCCGGCCTGCTCTCTCGCGCGATCCGCGAGGTTGCAGGACGGCCGGGCGCGCCCGCCTGATCACGGCGGCCTCTCCTCGTCCCGCCGGGCCACCGGCGGACGCGATGCAGGCGTCAGGGAGCGGCCCGCAACGGAGGGCGTGAGATGAGCGAACACTCCATCAGCCACGCGGAAGCCCTCGAGATGGCGCGGCACAAGGCGACCGACTCGAACCTGGCGCGCCGCTACATCGAGCTTCACGCCGAGCATGCCCGGCTGCGCGAGGCGGCAGAGGCGGCGCGCGGGCAGATGTGCCGGTCCCTCGCCCGGGACCCCGCCTATGCCCACGCCCTCGACGCGCTCGACGCGGCCCTCCGGTCGCCGGTCTCCTGGGACGAAGCCTCGACGTGACGGGCCGCCCGCGCGGCCGTTCCGGTCCCCGGCCGCGGACTGGGCCTCATCGGAGCGGGCTCGCTGGCCAGCGCTGCCTGGGCGCGGACGGCGGCCGATGGCGGCAGCGCCGAGGGCGGCATGAACAGCCCGGGCGGCGTGACGAGCAACTCCGAGAAGGGCATGGAGCGCTCTCGCGGCTCGGCCACGGGCGGCTCGATGACGGCTGGCGGCATGGGCGCTGAGAGCACGACCGGCTCGACCGGCGGCCACGGCGGCGGCGACAACACGAGCACCGGCGGCACGCGCGGCGGAGCCGCGCCGGGCGCTCGCTGAGCCTGCCCTTCGACCGAGCCGAGCGGAGAGGGCCGGGTGATCCGGTGCTCCGTCTCGCGTGCTTCCGGCGGCCTCCGTCCCGTCCGACGACGGGGTCCATCGCCGCCTCTCCGGGCCGGGACGCTCTCCGAGCTAGGAGCGGCCGTGCATGGCCAGGCGCCTGCGCGCCGCCGCCGGCACGGCAACCTCGACCCGATTGCGGCCGAGCTGCTTGGCCTCGTACAACGCCCCGTCGGCCGCGGCGATCAGCGCCGCGGGATCGACGGCCGGGATCAACGGGGCCTCTGACAATCCACAGCTGACCGTGACGACGCCCTGCGAGCTCGCGGCGTGCGGTGCCCTCTGGCCCGCGACGGCTACTCGGATGCGGTCGGCGACGCGCTCGGCGCCCGCGGCATCCGTATCGGGCAGGATGACCGCGAACTCCTCGCCGCCGATCCGGCAGGCGATGTCGTGCGTCGGATCGGTCGCAGCCGCGATCGAGCGGGCGATCAGCTTCAGCGCCTCGTCGCCCTCCTGGTGGCCGTAATGATCGTTGAAGCCCTTGAAGTGGTCCGCATCCAAGAGGATCAGCGAGAGCGGCTGCCGCGTGCGCACGGACCTCCGCCATTCGCGTGTCAGCGCCTCGTCGAACCTGCGCCGGTTGGCCAATCCGGTGAGGGCGTCGGTCGCTGCAAGCGTCTCCAGCTCGGCGTTGAGGGCGGCCGTGACCTGTTCGGCCCGCCGTCTGTAGGTCAGCTCGCGGCCGAACAGCCACGTCAGGATCACGGTCGTCGCGCAAAGGCTGAGAACGACGAAGCCGAGGCCGAGCGCCTTGCGCTGCCAATCGGCGTAAATGTCCCGGGGCGGGACAGCCATGCTGAGTTGCAGAGGGTAGTCGCCTATATGCGTGAAGACGAAGTTCCGATCGCCCTCCCCCAGCATGGCGGGCCCGACGAAGCTGCCGTTCTTGGCCCTCAGGACGTCCCGGTAGCTCGCGCTGTCGGCCACGCTGGCGCCGATCTGACGCGGATCGAACGGCTCGCGCATGGCAATCGTGCCGCCCGGTCCGTACAGGGTGACGGTCCCGGCATGGTCGGCGCCGGCGGCGGTGAAGAGGCCCCGGAAGTAGTCGAGGAAGATGGCTCCGGCGGCGACCCCCGCAAACGATCCGTCCGGATTGGAGATGCGCCGGCTGAGCATCAGCACCCACCGTCCGCTCAGGCGCGAGATCGAGGGCGGGCTGACGCGCAACTCGTCGTCCGCATGGGTGGCAAAGTACCGGAAGTACTCGCGATCGGCGCTGTTGAACCCCGGCGGCATGGCCGAGTGGGAGGAGATGACGGCGTTTCCGGCTGCGTCGAGCACGATGATGTTGCCGAACCCGAGTGCGGTCGCGGCGCGGCCGAACAGGATCATGTGACGCAGTTCGGGATCGGCCCCCGCGATATCAGGCCGTTTCATGCCGTCGACGACGGCGCGCAACGAGAGATCGTACAACTCGATGTTGCGGGCGATGTCGCGACCGAGAACCTGCACGAGGCTGCGGGCGGTGATCTCGGCGCGCCGCGCCGCGTCCAGGCGCATCTGCCAGAGCATGAAGGCCGAGACCGCGCAGAGGCCGATGACCGACAGCAGGTTGAAGGCACCGAGCCACGCTGCCGATCGGGTCCAGCAAAAGGGGCGCCTCACCGCGGGCGTCGCTGACATGGCAAAGGGTCCCGCGTTCATGCTCGGAGCAAACCCTATGGCGGCTTGATGAAGGAGTTACGCATGGCGCCGGATGCGCCCGGCCTTGCCGGTGCGTTAAGCGTTCACCATGAATCCCGTGCTGACCGGTGCAGCCGCCGGTCGCCTCCAGTCACGGGCCGTCGGCCGTACCATTTGGTACAATCACGAGCTGCCAAGAGATATTGATTTATGTTTGCATCATGTATAACAAAATCTGACTGATTGATTCGCTCTGTATTTGCGAAGTTGACCACCCTAAAAATCAGGCTTTTCGAGGATGACGCTTGATGGCGCGGTACTTCTTTGACGTGTGCGACGCCTCGTTGTCCGCATGCGATGACATTGGCATCGAGTGCCCGGATCAGGCGGTGGTCTTCGACGAGGCATTGCGGGCACTCTGCGAGATCGTGGCGGATCGGCCGGGCCGGTATATGGCCCAAGGGCTCTCGGTTGCCGTGCGCGACGCGGCGGATCGCGTCGTGCTGACCGCGGCGTTGAATCTGCAGGCGTCGTGGCATGGCACGGAATCCGCCACCGAGGCTGCGAGGCAAGCGCCCGGTCGGGCGAGGCTCGCGCGCGGATGACGTCCGCGTCGGTCGCCTCGATGCCGGCCATCGCCTCGATTGACCCCATCTCCACCGATTCCACGAAACGCGACGAAGACACGCTCCGTTGGATGGATCAGCTGCGCTCGGATCCGAGATACTTGCGGCAATGAAGTAAAATAATGGCTCGATGATTTTAAATCGCGCGGAACCGGCTCGCGATGAGCGCGGTGCTCGGCCCTGAAAGTCACGATCTGACCTGCCGGAGCGGGCATCAGTTTCCGGCTTGTTGCGGACACTCCGCGCGGCCGCCACGCTGCGATCCTTCCGGGCACGGAAAAGCCCGCTAAGCCTTTGGCCTAGCGGGCTCAATTAATGGTAGCGAGGGAGGGATTTGAACCCCCGACACAAGGATTATGATTCCTCTGCTCTAACCAGCTGAGCTACCCCGCCCCAAGCCCGGGCCGCCACGCGAGGCGGCCGTCCGGAGACCCGGCGGTATAGGGAGATCGACGCGCCGGTGTCAACGCTGGCGCGGGCCGGGATCGCGGATTTCCCGGTCCCCCGCGACATCCGGTCGATCGCCGCGCAAGGCCGATTTACACCTCGCGGGCGCCGCGCGGATCGAGCGGGGGCCGCCTCACAGCCGCGTGCCGAGGATCTCGGCGACCTGCGGGATGTCCTTGTCGCCGCGTCCCGAGAGGTTGAGCACCATCAGGTGGTCGGCGGGCTTGGCCGGGGCGATCTCCAGGACCTTGGCCAGCGCGTGGGCGGGCTCCAGGGCCGGGATGATCCCCTCGAGCATCGAGCAGAGCTTGAACGCCTCCAGGGTCTCGCCGTCGGTCGCCGACAGGTAGGTCACGCGGCCCGCCTCGTGCAGCCAGGCATGCTCGGGCCCGATGCCCGGATAGTCGAGCCCGGCCGAGATCGAGTGCGCGTCGGCGATCTGCCCGTCCGCGTCCTGCAGGAGATAGGTCCGGTTGCCGTGCAGCACCCCCGGCTTGCCGCCCGTCAGCGAGGCCGCGTGCAGCCCGGAGGAGACGCCGTGGCCGGCGGCCTCGACCCCGTAGATCTCGACCTCGCGATCGTCGAGGAAGGGGTGGAACAGGCCCATGGCGTTCGAGCCGCCGCCGATGCAGGCGATCAGCGAGTCGGGCAGCCGGCCCTCCTGCGCCAGCATCTGCTCCCGCGTCTCGCGGCCGATGATCGACTGGAAGTCGCGCACCATCGCCGGGTAGGGGTGCGGGCCCGCCACGGTGCCGATGCAGTAGAAGGTGTCGGCGACGTTGGTGACCCAGTCGCGCAGCGCCTCGTTCATGGCGTCCTTGAGGGTCTTCGTGCCGGACTCGACCGGGACCACCTCGGCGCCGAGCATCTTCATGCGGAAGACGTTGGGCGCCTGGCGCGCCACGTCGACGGCGCCCATGTAGACCACGCATCGCAGGCCGAAGCGCGCGCACAGCGTCGCGGTCGCGACCCCGTGCTGGCCCGCCCCCGTCTCGGCGATGATCCGCGGCTTGCCCATGCGGCGGGCGAGCAGGATCTGGCCGAGCACGTTGTTCACCTTGTGCGAGCCCGTGTGGTTCAGCTCCTCCCGCTTGAAGAAGACCTTCGCGCCGTGGCCCGGCCGGGCGCCCGCCCGCAGGTGCTCGGTGAGGCGCTCGGCGTAGTAGAGCGGGCTCGGCCGGCCGACGTAATGCGCGAGGTAGGAATCCATCTCCGCCTGGAAGGCCGGGTCGGCCTTGGCCTCGGCGTAGGCGGCCTCCAGGTCGAGGATCAGCGGCATCAGGGTCTCGGCCACGAAGCGACCGCCGAAGATGCCGAAGCGGCCGCGCTCGTCGGGGCCGGTGCGGAACGAGTTCGGGGTGGGGGCGAGGGTCACGCGGGCAGTCCTTCGAAGGTTCGGCGCCGGCCCGCGGCCGCAAGCGGCGCGGCCGGCGCTCTCTGCGGGAAGGCTCTAAACCCGCGAGGGGCGCCACCACAATGCGTCAGAGGCGACGAGTCGGGAAATCGCCTGTCAGGGGCCGGGCCGCAGCGCGGCCAGGAAGGCCCGGATCCGGGCCGGATCCTTCTCGCCGGGCCGGACCTCGACGCCGGAGGAGACGTCGACGGCGGAGAGCCCCGTGCGCCGAACAGCCTCGGCGACCGTCTCGGGCGTCAGGCCGCCAGACAGCATGGTGCCTTCGGGCAGGTCGGCGCCGCGCAGGATATCCCAATCGAAGGCGCGGCCGTTGCCGCCGGGCAGGTCCGCGCCGGGCGGCGCCTTGGCGTCGAGGAGGAGGCGGTCGGCGACGCGCCGGTAGGCCGCGACCGCGCCGAGATCCGCCCGGGCCGCGACGCCGAGCGCCTTCCACACGGGCCGGCCGGCAAGGTGCCGGATCGCCGCAACCCGCTCCGGGCTCTCGCGCCCGTGCAGCTGGATCAGGTCCGGCTCGACCCGCTCGACCGCCGCCGCCACGAGGGCGTCGTCGGGATCGACGAGGAGGAGGACGCGCCCGGCCCGGCCCTTCGCGCGGCGCGAGAGCGCGCCGGCGCGCGCAAGGTCGAGGTGGCGCGGGCTCTTCGCGAAGTGCACGAGGCCGATCCAGTCCGCCCCGGCCTCGAGCGCGGCCTCCAGCGTCGCGTCGGTGCCGAGGCCGCAGATCTTGACGCGGATGTCCGGGGTCACGGCCTCTCCGACATCTTCAGCGCGGGGCCGGCAGGGCGGCGCGGCTTCCCGCCGCGCCGTAGGGGGCGGTGGTCTCGGGAGCCGGCGCGTAGGTCCTGAGGCGGGCGGTCTCGCCCTCGAGGCGCCGGATCTCGCGGCGGCGCTCGCGGGACTTGCGGCGGGAATCGCCCTGGCCGAGCCAGGCGCCGACGCCGCCCACCACGATGCCGAGGGCGACCGCGACGAACAGCACCACGTAGAGCGGCAGGGTCAGGCTGAAGACCGGCGCCTCGGGCGAGAACGGGTCGAAGGACAGCCGCACCGCCTCGCGGTTGGCCACCGCCAGCAGCACCACCAGGATGGCCACGGGAAGCAGCACCAGACCCTTGAAGAAGCGGACCATCGATCTCTCCGAAAAACGTTCAGTTGGGCGCGGCGCCCTCGCCGATCCCGGCCGTGTTGAGGCGCTGGCGCATCTCCTTGCCGGTCTTGAACACCGGGATCGCCTTCTCGGACACGGCAACGGCCGCGCCCGTGCGCGGGTTGCGTCCGCGCCGCGCGTCGCGACGCTTGACCGAGAAGGCGCCGAAGCCGCGCAGCTCCACCCGGTCGCCGCGGGCGAGCGCGTCCGCGATGGTGTCGAGGATCGCGTTGACGAGGGTCTCGACGTCGCGCTGGTAGAGATGGGGGTTCTGCTCGGCGATCTTCAGCACAAGCTCTGACTTGATCATGCGGCGGTCTTCTCGAAATGTCCGGGTCGAAATCTCTCGGCGAAATCTATCGGCAGATCCCTGGGCTCTCCGGCGCCTCAGCGCGACGGGTCGGCCGGGGCCGGGCGCCACAGGGCGAGGAGCCCGCCTTGCGCGATCCCGCCGGTCTCCGCGCCGAGCGCCCGGACGGCCTGGCCGAGCCCGTCGAGGCCGAGGAGGTCGGCGCCGGCGCCGAGCGCCGACCAGAGCCTGAAATCGCTCTCGCTGCGCGGCTTCCAGTCGCGCACCGGCAGGTTCTTGGACACCTTGCGCTCGCTCTCGAGCCAGGTGATCGCCTGGCGCTCGCCGCCGAGCTCGTCCACGAGCTTCAGGGGCACGCTCTGGCGGCCGCTGAAGACCCGCCCGTCCGAGACCACCGAGAGCTGCTTGTCGTCCAGGCCGCGCCGCTCGGCGACGAGTCCCTTGAACCAGCCGTAGGTGTCGCCGACGACCGCCGCGAGCGCCGCCCGCGCCTCCGGCGAGGTCGGGGTGAAGCCCGACGGCTCGGCCTTGAGCGGCGAGGACTTCACGGACTCGACCTTGACGCCGACCTTGTCGAGCAGGCCCGACACGTCGGGGTACTGGAACAGCACGCCGATCGAGCCGACGAGGGAGGTCTCGCGGGCCACGATGTGGTCGGCGGCGATGGCCGTGATGTAGGCGCCGGACGCCGCCGTGCCGTCCACGAAGGCGACGATCGGCTTCTTCTCGGCGAGCTGGCGCAGGTTGCGGAACAGCTCCTCGGAGCCCGTCGTGGTGCCGCCCGGCGAGTTGATCGAGACGACGACGCCCTGCACGGCGGAGGATTCGCCGACCCGCTTCATCAGCTTGGTGGTCGCCTCGCTGCCCGCGATGAAGCCCGAGACCGAGATCCGGGCGATCTGCGGCTGCACCGCCCCGAACAGCGAGCCCTCGGTGCCGGCCCGCACGCGGAAGCCGACGGCGCCTGCGGCCACCACGAGGCCGCCGATGCCGAGCACCCGCCAGAGGGAAAGCTTGCGGCGCAGGCGGCGTCGGTCGATCAGAAGTTCGGCGTCAGCGGCCATGCGACGGTTCTCTCCCACGCGCCCGGCCGTCCCGCGCCGGTCCAGTTGTCGCGCCCTCGGCGTCCCGCCTCCCGGCCTGCCCGCGCCCTGCCCCCGGTACGGAGCAAGTCATTGGTTTGCCTGAGACTCGCGGATAGCCCCGGGGGCGTTCCCGCGTGCCGTGTTCTAGCCCCGCCCGATGCGGACCGGCAAGGGGGCCCGGCGCGACGAAGGCCGCCATCGGCCGCCGCGAACGGGAAACCCGCGCGGGACGGACGGGGTCCCGCGCGGGTTCGAAGGCCGCGACCGCGGCAGGGCCCGGCCGGCGGCAGCCGGCCGGAGCCCGGCGACGGGCTCTTACTTGTCGTCGCTGGTGCGGGCCTTCTTGAAGGCCGCGCCCAGGATGTCGCCGAGCGAGGCGCCCGAATCGGCCGAGCCGAACTGGGCCATCGCCTCCTTCTCCTCGGCGACCTCGAGCGCCTTGATGGAGAGCTGGACGCGGCGCGCCTTGCGGTCGAACTGCACGACGCGGGCGTCGAACTTCTCGCCGGCCGCGAAGCGCTCGGGGCGCTGGTCGCCGCGGTCGCGGGCGAGCTCGGCCCGGCGGATGAAGGTGGAGAGGTCGGTGTCGACGATCTTGACCTCGACGCCCGAATCCTTGACCTCCGTCACCTCGCAGGTCACGACCTGGCCCTTCTTGATCTCGCCGGCCTCCGCGAAGGGGTCGCCGCCGAGCTGCTTGATGCCGAGCGAGATGCGCTCCTTCTCGACGTCCACGTCGAGAACCTGGGCGCGCAGCATATCGCCCTTCTTGAACTCCTCGATGACCTGCTCGCCCGGACGGTTCCAGTCGAGGTCGGACAGGTGCACCATGCCGTCCACGTCGCCGTCGAGGCCGATGAACAGGCCGAACTCGGTCTTGTTCTTGACCTCGCCCTCGACCTCGGAGCCGACGGGGTGCTGCTCGGCGAAGGCCTCCCAGGGGTTCTGGAGGGTCTGCTTGAGGCCGAGCGAGATGCGGCGCTTGACCGGATCGACCTCGAGGATCTGCACCTCGACCTCCTGGGAGGTGGAGACGATCTTGCCCGGATGGACGTTCTTCTTGGTCCAGCTCATCTCCGAGACGTGGATCAGGCCCTCGATCCCCGGCTCCAGCTCCACGAAGGCGCCGTAATCGGTGATGTTGGTGACGCGGCCCTTGAGCTTGGCGTCGACCGGATAGCGCTGGGCGATGCCCTCCCACGGATCGGCGAGCAGCTGCTTGATGCCGAGCGAGATGCGGTGCGTCTCGTGGTTGATCTTGATGATCTTGACCTTGACCGTCTGGCCGATGGTCACGACCTCGGACGGGTGGTTCACGCGGCGCCACGCCATGTCGGTGACGTGCAGGAGGCCGTCGATGCCGCCGAGATCGACGAAGGCGCCGTACTCGGTGATGTTCTTGACGACGCCGTCGATGACCTGACCCTCTTCGAGGTTGGCCACGAGCTCGGAGCGCTGCTCGGCGCGGCTCTCCTCGAGCACCGTGCGGCGCGAGACGACGATGTTGCCGCGGCGGCGGTCCATCTTGAGGATCTGGAAGGGCTGCGGCGTGCCGAGCAGCGGCGTCACGTCGCGGACCGGGCGGATGTCGACCTGAGAGCGCGGCAGGAAGGCCACGGCGCCGTCGAGGTCGACGGTGTAGCCGCCCTTGACCTGGTTGAAGATCGTGCCGGTGACGCGCTCATTGGCCTCGAAGGCCTTCTCGAGCTTGACCCAGCTCTCCTCGCGCCGCGCCTTGTCGCGCGAGATCACGGCCTCGCCGAGCGCGTTCTCGATGCGGTCGACATAGACCTCGACCTCGTCGCCGACGGCGAGATCGCCCTCGCGGCCCGGGCCGTTGAATTCCTTGAGGGCGACGCGGCCCTCCGTCTTCGCGCCGATGTCGATGACGGCGACGTCCTTCTCGATCGCGACGACGCGACCCTTGACGACGGAGCCCTCGGTGATCTCGTGGCTGAGGAAGGATTCCTCGAGCAGGGCCGCGAAATCCTCGCGGCTCGGTGCGCGCTGCACAGCGGTACCAGCAGTCATTCTGTCTCCTGAATGGCCCTTCGGGGGCCGGCGTCGGCGGCTCGTGTTGCGGGTAGCCCCCTCGCATCGCCGCCCGGGGCCGGATGAGGCCTGAACGGGCTTCGCCTCCCGTGGGGAGGGCCGACGCATTCTCAGAGCAATGGTCGAGGGCGATTCTCCCGGCGGTGCGCCGGCTGGGCTCGGGGGAGCCGCGAGCCTGGAGCGATCCGTCCGGACAATCGGGCGTTCCATATCCGATCCGCCCCCGAACGGCAACCGGCCGCGCCGAGGCGTGGCCGGCCGAAGCCCGGTGCCGTCCGGTCGCGTCCGGTCCCGTGCCGCCGCGGCCCGGCCTCGCCCGGATCATGCCGCGCTTTGACCGAATCGGCTAAAACGCGGAAAACATGATCGGATCAATCAGTTGGAGCCTGCTTTGAGCGGAAAGCCGTTGCCGCTTTCTCGCGGTAGGCTCTGCCCGACGGATCCGGCGCCGAAGCTGGCGTCGGCGAAGGGGTTGCGGCCCTCGTAGATCCCGAATTGCAGGTAGTGCTGCATCGGGTCGATGCCGGCCGCCGCCACGTCGCGGTTGGCGGCGATGTAGGCCGAGGAGTCGAAGCCGACGGAGGGGTCGCGGCCCTCCTTCCAGCCGTTCTGGTCGTAGTGCGCGAGCGGGTTGATGCCCGCCCGCGCGACATCGGCGTAGGCCGCGAGATAGCCCTTGGTGTCGAACGCCGCGTTCGGGTCGCGCCCCTCCTTCCAGCCGAAGCTCTCGAAATGCTGGCGGGCAAAGGCGAAGCTGTCGCCGCCCGCCGAGAGCGCGGCCTTGGCCACGTCGGCGTTCGACAGAAGGTAGTACTCTGCGTCGAAACCCTTGGCCGCACCGAGATCGGACGCCTTGCCGATCGCCTTGCCGATCGCCCGGCCCTCCTCCTGTCCGGATTGCAGGTAATGCGCCAGCGGGTCGATGCCGGCGGCGCGCACGTCGGCGTTGCGGGCGAGGTAGAGCTCGTTGTCGAAGCCGGCGCCGGGGTCGCGCCCCTCGCGCCAGCCGTTCTGGTCGTAGTGGCTGAGCGGGTTCAGCCCGGCGCGCGCCACGTCCGGATTGGCCGCGAGATACCCGTTGGTCGAGAACAGCGCGTCGGGGTCGCGCCCCTCCTTCCAGCCGGACTGCTGGTAGTGGGTGTCCGCATCGATCCCGGCGGCGGCCACGTCGCGGCTGGTCGCGAGGTAGAACAGGTCGTCCACGAGGGGCGAGCCGTCGGCGTTGTCGATCACGCGGTCCGAGAACTGGACCTGCTCGATCCCCCGCAGGGTGTCGGTGCCCTCCGGTCCCGTGACGATGATGGCCCCCGAGGCGCCGAGGCTGATCTGCGCCGCCCCGAGGGCATAGGCGAAGATCGCCCGGTCGATGCCGGCGCCGCCGTTGATGGCGTCGTCCCCGGCGCCCCCGATGAAGCTGTCGTCGCCGGCCGCGCCGTTGAGGACGTCGTTGCCGGCCCCGCCCACTAGGAAGTCCGCGGCGCTGCCGCCCGTCACCGTGTCGTTGCCCTGGCCGGCATTGACGTAGTGGCTCTGCGCCTCGCGGCCCGCCACCGGGCCGAGCGCGTCGCTGCCCGAGGTGCCGAGCGCGACCACCCGGAAGGCGTCCCCGCGCTGCGTGCCGGCCACGAGGTCCCGCACGTCGAAGGTGAGGCCGGTGGTGGCGGCCACGAAGGTGATGCCCTCGTCGTCGAAGCGGCTGACGGGCCCGGTCAGCGCGTCGCCGGCGCCCTCCGCCTGCAGGCGGACGGCGAGGCCGCCGTCCTGGTTGGCGCCGGTCTGCCCGTCATTGGCGTTGCCGTTGCCGACCTCGGCCGAGGTGAAGGTCAGACGGACCTGCCCGGGCGCCGCGGCCGAGATGTCGGCGCGGTCGCTGCCCTCGCCGAGATTCGTCCGGTCGGCCCCGTCCGTCGAGACGTTGAACAGCACGGTGTCGTTGCCGGTCCCGCCCGTGATCACGTCGTCGCCGGTGCCGCCGCTGATGACGTCGTTGCCGGCCCCGCCGTTCAGCGTGTCGTTGCCGCCGCGCCCGTCGATCACGTCGTTGCCGTCGAGGCTGTCGCCGGCCTCCGAGCCGATCAAATTGTCGTTGCCCTCGCTCACCGCCGTGGCGCCGAGGCGCGCCTGCGCGAGCAGGTAGTTGCCGAGTTCCGCCTCGTCCGTGAAGGCGCGGCCGCTGCCGATCACCTGGCCCTGCGGGTTCGTGAAGGAGTCGCGCTGGTCGGCGAGCTGCGGCAGGCCGGCCGAGCCGGCACCCGCCGCGAAGAGCGGGATGATCTGGTTCGAGTGGTTGGTGGAGAAGAACAGTCCCTCCGGCACGCCGTCCCCGTCCCGGTCGGGCTGCACGGGCTGGTAGGGGATCGTGGCGCCCTCGGGGCCAAAGAACAGGTGGTCGTGATCGGCGGTGACGATCAGCAGCGTGTCCTCGAAGGTCGCCCGGCTCGTCGGCGCGTTGATGAAGTCGACGACCGTCTTCACGGCGTTGTTGAAGTCGATGTACTCCTCGATCATGCGGCCGCGGTTGTTCGCGTGCATGGCGCGGTCCACGGCGCCGCCCTCGATCATCAGGTAGAGGCCGTCCGGATCGGCGTTCAGCTTGTTGAGCGCCGCGAGCGACAGTTCCGAGAGGGTGGCGGAGGATTCGAGCCGCGGCACGCTGAACGGGATCTCGGTGGCGTTCGGCGCGGCCGCGCCCGAGCGGTTGAAGTTGTTGCTCGTGAACGCCTTCGAGATCATGGCGAGGCGCTCGGCCGTCGGCGTCCCGGTGCCGGCGGCCTGGATCGCGGCGCGGTCCTGCAGCAGGTCCCAGCTCGCCCCGTCCTGCGAGCGGTAGGTGTCGGCCTTCAGCGAGTTCCAGAGATCGGCACCGATCCACTGGTAGTCGGGCGCGGTGCGCAGGCGGCCGTTATCGTCGTAATCCGGGTTGCCGGTGCCCGCGATGACGTCGAGCGTTCCCGAGCCGAACATCTCGAGCGCGATCTGGTTGGCGTTGGCGCGGCTGATGTTGTGGGCGCCGCCCGTTGCCGAGGGGGTCGCGTCGCTGAACTGCACCGTGGTGACGACGCCGGTGGCCTTGCCCTGCTGCTTGGCGAGCTCGGCGATCGAGTACAGCTCGGCGCCGTTGCCGTCGACGTCGATGGCGTTGTTGTAGGTCTTGTCGCCGGTGGCGATCGACGAGGCGGTGTTGCCGGAATCCGGATAGGTGTTGCGGTTCCACTCGTAGCCCGCGAAGGCGCGCGGCTGGCCGTTCGGATCGAGCCCGGAGACCCGCGCGAAGTCGTAGTTCCTGACCGGGTCGTAGACCACCGCCGGGTTCTGGGCGAGGCCGGTCTCGCCGGGCACCGGCGTGGTGCGGGTGTCGAGCGGATAGACCGATTGCGCGGTCGCCGCGAAGGTCGGCCCGTCGGCGATCAGCACCGTCCCGGCCGCGCCCGCGCGGGCGTCACCGTCGGCCAGGCCCTTCAGGTAGAGGCGGGTCGCCTCCAGCGTGTTGAAGCCCGCCCCGTCGGCGATCATGATGACGATGTTCTTGATCGGTCCTGCATTGGCCATGACGACGCGCAGCCTCCGTTGCGGGCGTGAACGAGGCGCGCCTGTTGTCGTCCTGGACCGCCCCGTCTTGTCGCGGCCGATGCGTGATCTGCGTGGGCCACCGAAAGCTGATAGGGCCGGTTTTGCGACGGGCCGATGAAACTTTGCCGGCAGACCGCGCGGCGATGATCTGAATATCGCCGTGATCGACCGGCCGAAACCGCGAGCGCTCGCGTATTCGCGTCCGCACGTCTTGAATATACATTTAATCCGCGTCGACGCCGGGCAAAATGACGCGCGTTCCCGCTGCCGGCGCGGCGTCGGGCCTCGCCGGTCGGCGCGGCATGGGCGGCAGGTTCCGGCCTCGCGGACGAGGGATCGGCCGCCCCGGCTCAGTCGACAAGGGATCGGCCGCTTCCGGCCCAGTGGTCGAGGGATCGGCCGCTTCCGGCTCAGTCGACAAGGGATCGGCCGCTTCCGGCCTCAGTGGGCGGGGGCGTTCCTGAGCCAGACCGCCGAGGCGATCGCGAGCGGCTCCAGCGGCAGCACCACGCGGCCGTGCCGCCGTCCCCACAGCTTCAGGCCGTCGAACTCGACGGCCCGGATGGTCAGCCAGGAGCCGAAGGGGAAGGTCGCCTCGGTGCCCTCGCCGGGGCCGAAGCATTCCTCGAAGGCGATCGGGTCGACCATGATCTGATCGTATTTCTGCAGGTGCTCCAGCATCGAGACCTTGGAGCGGAACAGCCCGCGGTCGCGGTTGAAGGAGGCGAAGCAGGGCTCGACCTCCGAAAGCGTCACCCGGATCTTGCTGCCGATGCGCAGATAGGGCGGGTTCGGCCCCGCCTCCCCGAAATTCGCCGGGCTCCAGCCAGCCTCGATCATCAGCGACTGGGCGAGCGTGACCGGCTCGGGCGGCGCGGCGGCCCGGAGCCCGTCCGCGATGTCGGCCGGGGCCGGGCCGGGCGGGCCGCGGACCGCGCCGGCATCGATGTCGCAGCCGGGAGAGGCCATGGGGCGTCTCTTCCTGTCGTCAGCGTCGCGGCCTGCACTATCGCGCAGGGCGGGACGCGTGGCGACCCTCGATTTCGAGGCAGGCCGGAAGGATGATTCCGGTCGGGTGCGGGCCTACGCCTCCTCGTCGTCCTCGTCGGTCCGGCGCATGCCCTTGAGCTTGGCGAAGACCGAATCCGCGTCGAGGCGCTCGTCGCGGCCGCCGGCGCGATGGTCGTCGGCCTCCTCGTGCCCGGCCTCTGGCGCGGTCGAGACCTCGGCGGGCAGCAGCGAGGCGCCGGCATCGGCCGCCACGGCGGGGCGGTCCTTGGCGGCGCGCTGCACCTCGAAGTCGAGGTCGATCTGCGTGCACAGCCCGAGCGTCACCGGGTCCATCGGCTGCAGCGAGCCCGAGTTCCAGTGGGTGCGCTCGCGGATCTGCTGGATCGTCGACTTGGTGGTGCCGACGAGCCGGATGACCTGCGCGTCCTTCAGCTCGGGATGGTTGCGCAGCAGCCAGAGGATCGCGTTCGGGCGGTCCTGGCGCCGGGAGAGCGGGGTGTAGCGCGGGCCCTTGGTGGTGCGCTTCACCTCGGGCAGCTTCACCTTCGACACGGCGACCTTAAGGCGGTAGCTCGGCGACTTCTGCGCCTTCTCGATCTCGTCGCGGGTGAGCTGGCCCGTGGTGATCGGGTCGAGCCCCTTGATGCCTGCCGCCACCTCGCCGTCGGCGATGCCCTTCACCTCGAGGGGGTGCAGCTTGCAGAAGTCGGCGATCTGCTCGAAGGCGAGCGAGGTGTTCTCGACGAGCCACACGGCGGTCGCCTTCGGCATCAGCGGACCCTGGGACATCGGGGCAACTCCAACGAATGGGCGGGGACGGGCTCGGGGCTCGCGCGGACGATGGTCCGCGGGCTCCGGCCCGGCTTTCCGAGGGTCCGGAGCATCCCGTCTCACGCTGTAAAAGGGGAATGCCATCTATATAGGTTCCAAGGGCTTCCGCGCAATCGGGATCGACCGCCCGTCCCGGACGCGGGCCCCCTCAGGCGCCGAGGAAGGCGAGCGCGATCTCGGAGAATTCCGGCGTGCGCAGGTAGCCGTAGGATTTGTGGCGGTTCGGCGCCCCGTCCGGGCGGCGATAGGCGTTGTGCACCGGCACGTCGAGGGCCCGGGCGCCGCGGGAATTCGGCGCGAAATCCTCGCCGAGCCGGGCCGCCACCGTGGCGACGTCTCCGGGGTCGGAGAGGTTCGTCCAGGCCCGCGCGCTGTCCGGCATGCGGGCCTGCCCGTGCTCGGCCTCGATCTCCTGCCGCACCTCGACGAGGCCGAGCGGCGCCCCCAGGGTAACGAGGTGCTCGACGCGCACGCCCCGCCCGCCCCGGTCGAGCAGGCGCAGGCAATCGTAGGCGATGATCGCGCCCATCGAGTGGGCGGCGAGGAGGATGCGCCGCCCCCGGTGCCGCGCCAGGCAGGCGGCGAGCCGCGACCGGGCGGCTTCGCGGAAGTCCCGGTCCTTGTGGTAGTTCCAGAGGTCGTCGAGCCGGTACTCGAGGATGGCGTCGTCGAGCAGGGTCAGCCCCGTGGCGCTCTCGACCCGGCCGAGCGTCCGGTAGAGCCGGCCCGTCAGGCTGGTGCGGCCGGCATCCGCCTCCGGATCGAAGCGCGGGAAGGCGCCGACCCCGTCCACGGCCCGGTAGGGTTCGAGGTTGCGCCCCCCGGCGAGCGGCTCGTCGTAGCGCAGGTCCGCCCAGTAGACGAAGTCGAACGTGAAGTCGGCCGCGGCCGCGGCGGCGTTGCGGGCGAAGCCTTCCGCGATCGCCGCCCGCCACCAGCGGGCCTTCTCCTCCTCGGGCGGCTTGTTGGCGAGCCCGTGGATGCCGATGATGACGCTGCCGCCCATGAAGCCCGGCGGGCCCCCCTCCCCGTCGTATCCCGGGCGGGAGATAGGGCGGTGGGACGCAATGCCCATGCGGCCGGCCTGCGGCCGAACCGCCGCGCCGGCCTTCAGTCGAACAGGCTCGACACGCTCGATTCGGTGGCGGTGCGCCCGATCGCCTCGCCGAGCAGCGGCGCGATGGTGGCGACGCGGATGTTGCGGGCGAGCTTGACGGCCTGCGTCGGCTGGATCGAGTCGGTGATGACGAGCTCCTTCATGCGCGAGGCGGCGATGCGCGAGACCGCGCCTCCCGACAGGACCCCGTGGGTGATGTAGGCCGAGACGTCCCGGGCGCCGGCATTGAGGAGGGCCTCGGCCGCATTCACGAGCGTGCCGCCCGAATCGACGATGTCGTCGACGAGGATGCAGGAGCGCCCCTCGACCTCGCCGATGATGTTCATGACCTCCGATTCGCCGGGCCGCTCGCGGCGCTTGTCCACGATGGCGAGGGGCGCGTCGATGCGCTTGGCGATGGCGCGGGCGCGGACGACGCCGCCGACGTCGGGCGAGACCACCATGCGGTCGCCGCCCGACAGCCGCTCCTTGATGTCGCGCACCATCACGGGGGCCGCGAAGAGGTTGTCGGTCGGGATGTCGAAGAAGCCCTGGATCTGGCCGGCATGGAGGTCGAGGGTCAGCACCCGGTCGGCGCCCGCTTCCGTGATCAGGTTGGCCACGAGCTTGGCCGAGATCGGGGTGCGGCCCGAGGTGCGCCGGTCCTGCCGGGCATAGCCGAAATACGGGATCACCGCCGTGATGCGCCGCGCCGAGGAGCGCCGCGCCGCGTCGATCATGATGAGCAGCTCCATCAGGTGATCGTTCGCGGGGAAGGACGTCGACTGGACGATGAAGACGTCCTCGCCACGCACGTTCTCCTGCAGCTCGACGAAGATCTCCATGTCGGCGAAGCGGCGCACCATGCACTTGGCGAGCGGCAGTTCGAGGTAGGCGGCGATGGCCTCGGCCAATGGTCGGCTGGCATTGCCGGCGATGATCTTGATCGAGGACTTCATGCCGGCACACTCACGTCGGGAATCCCGGGCCGAGACTTGAGACGATACGCAGGACTTGGAAACGGGCCCGCTGCCCGGTCGCGCGGAACGGACGGGCGGGCTCATATCAGCGGCGGGGAAGTGTCACAATGCCTTCACGGGATTCGGCCTCCCCGCTGCACAGCTCACGGCTCGAGCAGCCGGTGCAGGTGAACGATGAAGTAGCGGGTCTGCGCGGAATCGACGGTGGCCTGGGCCTTGGCCTTCCAGGCCGACTGGGCGGAGGCGTAGTCGGGGAAGATGCCCACCACGTCGAGGCCCTTCACGTCGCGGAAGCGGACGCCTTCGAGGCTCTGCAGCTCGCCGCCGAAGACGAGGTGGAGCTTCTGGTCGCTGTCGATCGTCGTGGTCATGGTCCTCACCTCCGGCACCCGGTCCGCGTCGCGGGCGGCTCCGAAGCAAGGTTCGGGCTCGGGCCGGGCCGCGGGCAGCCGGTCGCAAACGCGGGAGCGCCCGTCAACCGGTGCGCCCGGAGGGCAGGGTTGCGAATCCCGGTCAGGGCCGCACGAGCAGCACGTTCATCGCCTTGGCCACGACGTTGACGCGGTCGCCCTGCCGGAGATCGAGCGCGCGCAGCGAATCGAGCGTCATCACGGAGGTGATCCGGTACTCGGTCCCGACGATCCGGGCCTCGACCTGCGCCATCAGCGTGCCGTGCTTGATCTCGACCACCTCGGCCGGGATGTCGTTGCGGGCGCCGTGCTTCATCGGGATGTCCTCCTGTGCTGGAGGTCCGATCTGGCGCCGCGGCCGGCGCCGGCAAGGCGTCGCGGCGGCAGACCCGCGCCACGGAGCCGCAAACCGCGCCGTCACTCAGAACAGGCTGCCCTGGCGCGCGGCGGGCGCCTCGCCGGCGGGAGGCTTGTCGGCTGGCTTGCCGGCCTGCCTGCCGGCTTGCTTCGGCGCGCGCGCCGGCCGCGGCGCCGGGACGGCCTGCGCCCCCTCTCCGTCCGGCTCGGCCCGGGCCGAAGCGCTGCCGTCGGCGAAGGTGAGCCGCAGGCGCTCGCCGGGCCGCAGCGCGGCCGCGCTGCGCACGCTCGCGCCGGCCTCGTCCCGGACGAGCGCGTAGCCGCGGGCGAGCACGGCCTTGTAGCTCAGCGAGCCGAGCAGCCGGTCGAGGCCGGCGAGCGCATCGGCCCGGCGGGCGACGTGGTGCGCGAGCGCGGTGCGGGGCCGGTGGTCGATGGCCGCGAGGCGGGCGCGGGCGCGCGCGAGGCCGAGCTCGGGCGGGTGGCGGGCGAGGCGCTCCAGCACGCGGGCCAGGCGCTCCCGGAAGGTGCGGGCGTTGCCGGCCAGCGCCGGCCGCAGCCGCGCCTCGGCGAGGTCGAGGCGCTGGCGCTTGGCCGCCAGGAACGCCTCGGTGCCCGGCATCGCCCGGAGCGTCGCCCGCAGGTCGCTGCGCTCGCGCTCGAGCTTGCGCCCGATCGCGCCGCGCTGGCGCCGGGCGAGGTCGTCGACCCCGGCGACGAGGTCGAGGCGGACCGGCACCGCCATCTCGGCGGCGCCCGTCGGGGTCGGCGCGCGCCGGTCGGCGGCGTGGTCGATCAGCGTCGTGTCGGTCTCGTGGCCCACCGCCGAGATCAGCGGGATCCGGCTCTCGAACGCGGCGCGCACCACCGCCTCCTCGTTGAAGGCCCAGAGATCCTCGATCGAGCCGCCGCCGCGGGCGACGATGAGCACGTCCGGCCGCGGCACCGGCCCGCCGGGGGACAGCGCGTTGAAGCCCCGGATGGCGGCGGCGACCTCGTCGGCCGCCCCCTCCCCCTGCACCCGGACCGGCCAGACCAGCACGTGGCGCGGGAAGCGGTCCTCCAGCCGGTGCAGGATGTCGCGGATGACGGCCCCGGTCGGCGAGGTGACGACGCCGATCACGCGCGGCAGGTAGGGGATCGGGCGCTTGGCCTCGGCCGCGAACAGGCCCTCCGCCGCGAGCGCGCGCTTGCGCTCCTCGAGCAGCGCCATCCAGGCGCCGATGCCGGCGGGCTCCAGGCTCTCGACGACGATCTGGTAGGAGGACTTGCCGGCAAACGTCGTGATCTTGCCCGTCGCGACGACCTCGAGCCCCTCCTTCGGCTTCTGACGCAGGCGGTTGAAGGTGCCCTTCCAGACCACCGCGTCGATGCGGGCGTTGCCGTCCTTGAGCGAGAAGTAGGCGTGGCCCGAGCCGTGCTGGCCGCGATAGCCCGAGATCTCGCCGCGCAGGCGCACGTGGCCGAAGGCGTCCTCCAGCGTCCTGCGCAGGGCCGCCGCGAGGTCGCCGACCGACCACTCGGTCTGGTTCGTCGCGGCCTGGTTCGGATCGGGCGCGGGCTGCGTCAGGGCGGCGAGGATGGACATGGGCGCGAGGCTAGCGCCGGCCGCCGGCCCGGTCGAGGGCGCGGGCGCCACGCTGCCGGCCCGAGCGCGATTCACCAGAGGGAAAACTCGGTGGCGAAATCCGTGGCCTTGAGGCGCCGGCAGGTCTCGGGCTCGGCCCGGCAATCGGCCTGGGGCACGAGGCCGAGGCGCCCGCCCTCCCCGGCCTCGAAGCGCAGTCGCACCGGCCCGTCGTCGGCCCGGGCATAGGCGAGGCTGACCTCGACGCGCAGGAAGTCGAACTGCGTGCGGTCGGCGTACAGGATGAGGTCGCGCGAGACGGCCTCCCCCGGGTTGAGGTCGGAGGGTTCGGCGGGCCCGTCGGCGGCGCCGGAGAACAGGTTGCCCTGCCGCAGGATCACGGTGCCGGGCTCGCTCAGCGCGTAGTCGCGCGCCGCGCCGACGCTCGCGGATCCGGCGAGGCCCGCCTCGAAGGCCCGCGCGCGGCCGGGATCGCTGCCGAACCGGGCGCTGATCCCGACGACGGCGCTGATCCCGACGACGTTGTAGGTCAGGCCGAGGATGCGCACGCCGGTGCGCCCGACATTGGTGCGGGTGAGAGTGGAGCGGATCGCGACCCGGTCGCCGCGCTCGCCCGCCCTGACGAGGTCGGTCTTCACCGAGACGGCGGGCGGCTCCAGCCCCGGCTTGATCCGCGCCTCGTAGATGAAGGTGTAGACCGCCCAGGCGCCGGCCGCGACGATCGCGAGCGTCTGGACGAGGCTCGCGGCCCGCTCGATGGTGAAGCGCGGCTCCCCGCCGCGTGCTGCCCGCGTCATCGCGCCGCTCCTCTCTCCGACCGCGACAAGTCGCGGGGCGGCGCGGCCGTTCCCGTGCACGGCGCGGGCCGGGGGCGCGGATTCTCCTTTCCTCTGGGCCGGTTTTTGAGGAAAACCCCGGTCCCATGAACATCCTCCTGATCGGCTCCGGCGGCCGCGAGCACGCGCTGGCCTACGCCCTCGCCAAGAGCCCGCTCTGCACCCGCCTGTTCACCGCGCCCGGCAATCCGGGCACGGCGCGGCACGGCGAGAACCGGCCCGACCTCAGGGTCTCGGACCACGACGCCGTGCTCGCCTTCTGCGAGGCGAACGGCGTCGGCCTCGTGGTGGTCGGGCCGGAAGCGCCATTGGTGGCGGGCCTCGTCGACGACCTCACGGCCGCCGGCATCCGCGCCTTCGGGCCGACGCGGGCCGCGGCCCGGCTCGAGGGCTCGAAGGGCTTCACCAAGGATCTCTGCGCCGAGTACGGCATCCCCACCGCCGCCTTCGCGCGCTTCTCGGCGCTCGAGCCGGCGCTCGCCTACCTGCGCGGCAGGGGTGCGCCGATCGTCGTCAAGGCGGACGGGCTCGCGGCCGGCAAGGGCGTGACCGTGGCCGAGACCCTCGACCAGGCGGAGAGCGCCGTGCGCGCGCTCTTCCAGGAGGCCGGCGCCGAGATCGTGATCGAGGAATGCCTGACCGGCGAGGAGGCGAGCTTCTTCGCCCTCTGCGACGGCACCCGCGCGGTCCCGATCGGCACGGCGCAGGACCACAAGCGGGTCTTCGACGGGGACCGCGGCCCGAATACCGGCGGCATGGGCGCCTACTCGCCGGCCACCATCGTGACGCCGGCCCTCGAGCGGCGGGTGATGGACGCCATCATCGCGCCGACGCTGAGGGGCATGCGCGAGCGCGGCACGCCCTTCACCGGCATCCTCTATGCCGGCCTGATGCTGACCGAGGACGGGCCGAAGCTCATCGAGTACAACACGCGCTTCGGCGATCCCGAGGCGCAGGTGCTGATGCCGCGCCTCTCCTCGGACCTCGTCCCGGCCCTGCTCTCGGCCTGCGACGGCGACCTCTCGGGCGTCGCCCTCGAATTCGACGAGCACCGGGCGGCGCTCACCGTCGTGATGGCGGCGGCGGGCTATCCCGGCACGGTGGTGCGCGGCTCGGACATCCGGGGCGTCGAGGCGGCGGCGGCGAGCGACGCCGTCTTCGTGTTCCAGGCCGGCACCCGCCAGGAGGGCGGCCGGCTCCTGGCCGATGGCGGCCGGGTGCTCGCCGTCACGGCCCTCGGCGACAGCGTCATGGAGGCGCAGGCCCGCGCCTACGCGGCGGTCGCCCGCATCGACTGGCCGGAGGGTTTCTGCCGCCGCGACATCGGGCGGCGCGCCGTCGCCCGCGAGGTGGCGGGCGGGGGCATCTGAGGCCGCCTCCGCGCCGGCCGCCGCTCCGGCGCGGGTTCGGCGAGGACCCGCGTCGCGACGGGCGCCAGTTCGCGACGGGCGCCAGTTCGCGACGGGCGCCAGGTCGCGGGACCCAGCCGCGGGAACGGGATCGTGACCGCGCCGCCGCACCCGGGCCGGAAAGTGCGCGGCCGTACGCGCGGGGTAACGCCGCGTTCACTCTGTTCCGGCCGTATGGAGGCGGGCGCTCCCGGCGGAAGCGGGGCGCCGGCCCCAGTTTGGAAAGACCCGTCGATGTCCGAGGCGCTCGCCCAACTCCTGATCATGGTCGCGTCCGTCATCGGCGGCATCCTGTTCATGGACGCGCTCGACGCGCCGGCGCGCCGGATGGCCCGCCGGGTGGCCGTCCTCTCGAAGTCGCTGCAGGGCAAGTAGGCGCCGGCGCCGCGGCACGGGGCGGCGGCCGCGCTCAGGCGGCCCGGAGCCGGCGCTCCTCCCGCAGCAGCGCCGCGATCTCGTGGGCGGGCCGGGGCGGGCTGAACAGGAAGCCCTGCATCTCCTGGCAGCCCTCGGCGCGCACGGCGGCGAGCTGCTCCTCCGTCTCGATGCCCTCGACGAGCGTGGTGATGCCGAGGCTCGCGCCGAGGCTGACGAGCGCCCGGATGATCGCGGCCGCGTCCGGGGCGAGCCCGGCGTCGCGCACGAAGGAGCGGTCGATCTTGATCTTGTCGAAGGGGAAGCGGCGCAGGTAGCTCAGGCTCGAGTAGCCGGTCCCGAAATCGTCCATCGCGATGCGGATGCCGGTGCGCCGCAGGAGATGCAGCGTCTCGAGATTGGCCTCGGTATCATCGAGGAGCACGCTCTCGGTGATCTCGATCTCCAGCCGCTCGGGCCTGAGGCCGCTCGCGGCGAGCGCCATCAGCACCACCTGCGCGAAGCTGCGGTGGCGCAGCTGCACGGCGGAGACGTTGACGGCGACGCTGACATCCGTGTCCCAGCCCGACGCGTCGCGGCAGGCCTGGTTCAGCGCCCACTCGCCGATCGGGACGATGAGCCCGGTCTCCTCGGCCACCGCGATGAAGGTCGCGGGCGCGATGAGGCCCCGTTCCGGGTGGCGCCAGCGCAGCAGGGCCTCGACCCCGGTCACGGCGCCGCTGCCGAGATCGACGAGCGGCTGATAGTGCAGCTCGAAGGCGCCCTCCGCCAGGGCCTCGCGCAGCTCCCGCTCCAAGAGGCGGCGGGCCTTGGCAGTGTCGTCCATGGCGGGCTCGAACAGGCAGGCCTGCCCGCGGCCGTTGCCCTTGGCGTGGTAGAGCGCGGTGTCGGCGTCCCGCAGGAGCCGGTCGACGTCGTCCGCGTCCCTCATCGCCATGGCGATGCCGACGCTCATGCCGATCTCGACCGTGACGCCGGACAGCTCGTAGGGCGCGCTCACCACGGCGATCAGGCGCTCGGCCAGGGTGACGGCCCCTTGCTCCTCGGCGACCCGGTGCAGCACCGCGAACTCGTCGCCGCCGAGGCGGGCCACGAGGTCGCCGGTGCGCACGTTGGCGCAGAGCCGCTCGGCCACGGCCTTGAGCAGGGCGTCGCCGACGCCGTGGCCGTGGCTGTCGTTGGCGGCCTTGAACCGGTCGAGGTCGAGGCAGAGCATGGCCAGGCGCCGCCCCTCGTCCCGGCGCCCCTCCCCCATCAGCTCCAGGCCGTGCTCGCGCAGGGCGGTGCGGTTCGGTAGGTCGGTCAGCGCGTCGTGGCGCGCCATGTGGGCGATGCGCGCCTCGTTCCGGCGCCGCTCGGTGATGTCCTCGAAGGTCGAGACCCAGCCGCCGCCCTCGAGGGTGCGGTAGCAGATCGCCAGGATGCGCCCGTCGGCGAGCTCGCGGTGGATCGGGGCCCGCTCGTCGGCCTGGAGGGCGAGGCGGGTCCCCTCGCACAGGCTGTCGACCGTGACGTCGCGCCGGTAGCAGCCGCGGGCCACCAGGATCTCGCAGATCTCGCGCTGGGCCATGCCGGTGAGCGCCGCCTCCGGCTCCAGGCCGAAGATCTCCCGGTAGCGGTGATTGCAGACGACGAGGCGCGACCTGGCGTCGAACATGCACAGGCCCTGCGTCATGTTGCTGAGCGCCGCCTCGAAGCGGCGGTTCTGCTCCAGAAGCCGCTCATGCGACGCCTGCACATCGTCCAGCGCCGCCGCGAGCGCGTCGCGCGCGTCGCGCTCGCGGCTGACGTCGGTGCCGATCCCGCGATAGCCGAGGAAGGTCCCGTCCGGGGCGAAGCGCGGCTCGCCGCTGATCCGGAACCAGCGCGTGCTCCCGTCGGGATGCGCGTAAGGATAGTTGAAATCCCGGAAGCCCTTCCGCCGCGCCAGGGCGCCGAGATAGGGTTTCCAGAAGGCCGTGTCGTGCAGATTGGCCGAGATCGACTCGCGCGGGCGCCCGATCAAGTCGTCGATGTCACGGCCGAGGAGATGTGCCATGCTCGGGCTGAGATAGGTGAAGCACTGGCCGGCATCCGTTTCCCAGAACCAGTCCGAGGCGACCTGCGCGAAATCTTCGAGACGTTGTGCTGGCATCGAACCACCGGCAAGAACCAGATCATCCTGCCGGCGATGTCTTAAGAATCAATTCTGCGATAGGCCCGGATGCGCGTACAACTGTGTCGGGTATCCGGGAGCCGTGCGCCGTCCCGCGTGTTGACGTCGGGCCGCGCGGCGCCAACCTGAGCGGACGGGAGGGCGATCATGGCCGACGACGTCCAGGCGGACCTGTTTCCGGGCTTCGAATCCCTCTGGCTCGACGGGCCCGGCGGCCGCGCCTTCGCGCGCGCCGGCGGGCCGGCGGATGCGCCGCCGCTCCTCATGCTGCACGGCTTCCCCCAGACGCACGCCATGTGGCACCGCCTGGCGCCGGCGCTGGCGCGCGACCACCGGGTGATCTGCCTCGACCTGAAGGGCTACGGCTGGTCGGACGCGCCCGCCGGGGACGCGGCCCACGAGACCTACGCGAAGCGCCGGCAGGGCCGCGAGATCGTCGCCCTGATGGAGCGGATCGGCCACGTCCGCTTCGCGCTCGCCGGGCACGACAGGGGCGCGCGGGTGGCCTACCGGCTCGCCCTCGACGAGCCCGGCCCGGTGGCGCGCCTCGCCCTCCTCGACATCGTGCCGACGCTGGTCCAGTGGGAGCGCATCGAGGCGCATCCGGGCATGAATCCGCACTGGCCGTTCCTGGCCGGCCCGGCGCCCGGGCCGGAGACCGAGATCCGCCACCGCGGCCCCGATTCCTACTACGAGGGGTTGCTGCGCGCCTGGACGAGGGCCGGCGACCTCCAGGCCTTCGCGCCCGCCGCGCTCGATCTCTACCGCCAGTCCTGGAACGTGCCCGAGCGGATCCACGCCATGTGCGAGGATTACCGGGCCGGGGCCGCCGACGGACCGGACCGGGCGGCCGACGCGGCCGACCTCGCGGCGGGCCGCACCCTGGCGATGCCGGTGCTGGTGCTGGCGAGCGACGCCTATCTCGAGCGCGGCAAGCCCGAGAGCGCGCTCGCCGCCTGGCAGCGCACCTTCGCCCCGCACGCGACCGGGGCGGTGATCGCGTCCGGCCACTTCCTCGCCGAGGAGAACCCGGAGGCGACGCTGCCGGCCCTGCGGGGGTTCCTGGGCGCGTGACGGCACCGGCACGGGGAGGGCCGCCCGCACCGGAAGGGCGCCCGATCCCGTCGGGCCTCAGAACCTCTCGACCCACGGCCTCAGCGCCACCTCCGAGGTCCAGGCGCTGCGGTCCTGCCGGAGGAGGTCGAGATAGGTCCGGGCGATCGCGTCCGGGTCGAGGGTGCTGTCCGGCGCGTCGGCGGGCTCCGGCCCCCGGGCCGGGTTCCGGATGGCGCCGTCGATCACGACATGCGCGACGTGGATGCCCTGCGGCTGCAATTCCCGCGACAGGCTCTCGGCGAGGCCGCGCAGGCCGAACTTGCCCATGGCGAAGGGGGCGGAGCCGGCGAACCCCTTCACGCTCGCGGAGGCGCCCGTGAACAGGAGGGCGCCGTGGCGGGCCGGCAGCATGCGCCTGGCCGCCGCCTGCGCCACCAGGAAGCCGCCATAGGCCGACACCAGCAGGGCCTCGCGCACCGCCTCCGGGTCGAGGTCGGCGACCGCGCCGCGCAGGCGGCCGCTCGCGTTGTAGACCACCACGTCCGGATGCCCGCCGAGCGCCGGCTCGACGCGGGCGAACAGGGCCTCGACCGCGGCCGGGCGGCTCGCGTCGCAGGCCTGCAGCACCGCCCCCGTCTCGGCCGCGAGACCGGCCAGCTTGCCGACATCGCGCGCGGCGAGCCCGACGCGCAGCCCCTCGGCCGCGAACAGGCGGGCGAGCGAGGCGCTGAGCCCCGAGCCGCTGCCGACGATGAGGGCGCGGTCGTAGCGCGGGACCATGGGCGACTCCTCGATCGATTCAATTGGTTGGAGCATGCTCTGAGCGAAAAACCGTCGCCACCTTTTCGCAGCATGCTCTCGGATCTCCCGAAACCGCTGCGGCAACGTCCGGGCCGTGCCCGCGGTTCAGCCCCGGCGCCGGCCGAAGAAATCGCGCAGCAGCGCGGCGGCTTCCGCCTCGCGGAATCCGCCGTAGACCTCGGGCGCGTGGTGGCAGGTCGGCTGGTTGAACACGCGCGGCCCGTGCTCGACCCCGCCGCCCTTCGGGTCGGGGGCCGCGAAGTAGAGGCGCCGGATCCGCGCGAAGGAGATCGCGCCCGCGCACATCGGGCAGGGTTCGAGGGTGACGTAGAGGTCGCAGCCGCTCAGGCGCTCGTCGCCGAGCGCCGCGCAGGCGGCCCGGATCGCCAGGATCTCGGCATGCGCGGTCGGGTCGCTGAGCGCGCGCGGCCGGTTGTGGGCGACCGCCAGGATCTGTCCGTCCCGCACGATCGCTGCACCGACCGGCACCTCGCCCTCCCCGCCCGCGCGGCGGGCCGCCGCGAAGGCGAGGGCGAAGGGATCGTCGGCGGGTCCGGGCGGGATCGGAGCGGTCACGGCACCGCTTCTAGTCTCCCGTCCCCGCCCCGGGAAGCGGGCCGTGAGGCCTGCGGCGGCCGGACCGCCTGGGCTGATTGCCATGTTAATCGACGGAACATCGCCCGGACGCGTCCGTTCTGTTCCCCAAGGCGGCCAGGCCGCAACCACAACGCGAGGATCGAGCGATGAGCAGCACCACCGACAAGCTCAAGGGCGCCGCCAACGAGGCGGTCGGCAATGCCAAGCAGGGACTCGGCGAGGCGACCGGCAACAAGCGGATGCAGGCCGAGGGCAAGACTCAGGAACTGAAAGGCGCCGCCCAGCGTACTGTGGGAGACGCGAAGGACGGCGTGAAGAGTGCCGCCGACGCCGCGAAGGATGCCGCCGACAGGAAGCTCTGAGCGGCGCCGACCACCCGGAACCGGCGGCCAAGCTTCGTCGTTAGCGGCATCATCAGTCACGGAGGACACCATGATCGGTTGGGCAGTCACATTCCTCGTCGTCGCGGTCATCGCGGCCCTGCTCGGGTTCGGCGGGATCGCCGGTACCGCGATGGAGGCGGCCAAGATCGTCTTCTTCGTCGCGATCGCCCTGTTCCTCATCTCGGCCGTGTTCGGCGTGATGCGCGGGCGCTCGCCGAGGCTCTGACGCGGCCGGGCCCGAGGACCCGACGACACGGAAAGGCGGCCTCTGGGCCGCCTTTTCGCGTTCCGGACCGCCGGGACGGCCCCGGACAAGGCCCCGAACAAGGCCTCGAAGACGTCTCGCGCCCGCGGACCCGCTCTGTTATGGGGCTCGCATGAGCGACATCCCGAACGAGAACGCCCGCGAGCCGGACGCGGCGCGCGAGCCCGATCCCGCGGCGGAGGCGGCCGCCGGCCCGACCTGGAGCCCGGCCACCGACGCGAATTCCGAGCCCGCGCCCGGCGACGAGGGACTGGAGCGGCGACCGCGCTCCGAGCGGCCGCAGGCGGGCAGGCGCGGCGGCGAGGCGCCCCCGCGGCGGCGGGGGGCCGCCGCCCACCAGGATGCCGGCGCGGCGCAGGAATCCCGGGCACAGCCGTCCAAGGCCAGTAAATCCAAGACACAGACATCCGAGACCGGCGAGATCGAGGCCGCACCCGAGGGCGAGCGCATCGCCAAGGCGATCGCGCGCGCCGGCATCGCCTCCCGCCGGGACGCCGAGGCGATGATCGCGGAGGGACGCGTCACCCTCAACGGGCAGGTGCTCGACTCGCCCGCCATCAACGTGACGGAGGCCGACCGCATCACGATCGACGGCGAGCCCCTGCCGGCCCGCGAGCGCACCCGCCTGTGGATCTTCCACAAGCCGCGCGGCCTCGTCACCACGGCCCGCGACCCGGAGGGGCGCCAGACCGTGTTCGAGGCCCTGCCGGAGGACCTGCCGCGGGTGGTGGCGGTGGGCCGCCTCGACATCAACACGGAAGGGCTGCTGCTGCTCACCAACGACGGCGGCCTCGCCAAGGTGATCGCGCATCCCGATACCGGCTGGCTGCGCCGCTACCGCGTGCGCGCCCACGGCGACACCGACCAGGCCGCGCTCGACGCGCTGCGCAAGGGCGTCACCATCGACGGCATGGCGTACGGTCCCATCGAGGCCCATCTCGACCGGGTGCAGGGCGACAACCTCTGGCTGACGCTCGGCCTGCGCGAGGGCAAGAACCGCGAGGTCAAGCGCATCCTCGAGCATCTCGGGCTGGCCGTGAACCGGCTGATCCGCCTCTCCTTCGGGCCGTTCCAGCTCGGCGACCTCGAAGCCGGCCTCGTCGAGGAGGTGCGCACCCGGGTCCTCAAGGACCAGCTCGGAGCGAGCCTCGCCGCGCAGGCGGGGGTCGATTTCGAGAGCCCGGTGCGCGAGCCCATCGAGCCGTTCGGCTCGCCCAAGCAGGCCGCCAAAGAGGCCGCGAACCAGGCCGCGGAAACGTCCAGGGAGGCCGGCCGGGCGCGGCCTGCGCGCGGCCGGTCCGCGGGCGAGGACCGCGCCCCGGCCTTCGGCCGTCCGGCCCGTCCGCCGACCCCTGCCCGGGTTCCGACCGGCGGCATGGGGGCCGGGCCGCGCCGCTCGGTCTGGCGGGCCGACGAGGCCGGGGAGACCGGCTTCACGCGCCCGGCCAAGGTTCCACGCCGCGGCGCCGACCCGCGAAGCGAGCGGGCCGGCGCCGCCGAGCGCGGGCGCGAGCGCGTCGGCGCGATCAGGACCGGCGAGCGCCGCGTCGTGGTGGAGCGCCTCATGGCGAGCCCGCCCGAGCCGCTGCCCGAGCCGCACCGCCGCACCCGCTTCCGCAAGCTCGACGAGGCCGCCCCCGCGCGGGCCCCGCGCCCGCCGCGCCGTCACGAAGAGGCCGGCGGGAGCGCGGAGCGTCCGCGCCGCGAAGCCAGCTTCCGGCCGCGCCCCGGCGAGGGCGGCGAGCGGCCGCCCTCCCGCCGCGACCGCGGCGGCGAGGAGCGGGGCTACGGGGGCGGGGCCGGCAGGCCGGGCACCGGGTTCGGCGACAAGCCCCGCTCGGGGTTCGGGGGCGAGCGCTCGGGCGGCTTCAAGGGTGCGTCGCGGTCCGGCGGTGCGGCCGAGCGCGGTGGGCCGCGCGGCGGCTCGGGCGGTCCCAAAGGCGATTTCAAGGGCGATTTCAAGAGCGGCGCCAGGGGTGACTTCAAGCGCGATTTCAAGGGCGGCGGCGCCCGGGACGGCAAGCCCGGCGGGTTCAAGGCGGGCGGGTTCAAGCCCGGCAGCGGCAAGCCCGGAGGTGGCAGGCCCGGTGGCAGGCCCGGCAGCGGCAAGCCCGGGGGCAGCAGGCCCGGCGGGCGCCCGCCCCGCGGCGCCCGGTGAGGATCGTCGGCGGTGACCTGCGGGGCCGCCGCCTCGCAGCGCCCCGCTCGGACGCGATCCGGCCGACCTCGGACCGGCTGCGCGAGGCGCTGTTCAACGTGCTCGCCCACGCCTACGACGACGCGGTGGCTGGCGCGCGCGTCCTCGACCTCTTCGCCGGCACGGGGGCGCTCAGCTTCGAGGCGCTCTCGCGGGGCGCGGCCTACGCGCTCCTCGTCGACGAGGGCGCGGAGGCCCGCGCGCTGATCCGCCAGAACATCGAGGCCCTGGGCCTCGAGGGTGCCACCCGCCTGTTCCGCCGAGACGCCACCCGGCTCGGCCCGGCGGGGCCGGCCGGGCGCTTCTCGCTCGTCTTCTGCGACCCCCCCTACAACCGCGGCCTCGCCCCGGCGGCGCTCGCGGCCGCGGCCGCGGGCGACTGGCTCGCCCCCGGCGCGCTCGTGCTCGTCGAGGAGGCGGGCAGCGCCGCGCTCGCCCTGCCGCCGGGCTTCGCCGAGCTGGAGCGCCGCGGCTACGGCGACACGGCCGTCACGCTCGCGCGCTTCGCGGGCGGATAGGGGCCGCCCGGCCCGACCGGCCGCGGCGTGCGGAACTCCATCAGGGCGCTCCCGTCCTGCGGGAGCGGTGACCCGCGCCCGTTTCAGCCATCCCCGAAATGCACCGCGAGCCACACGCTCGGCCCATCCGGACACGTCGCCTCGACGCGGTGGCGGCGATGGGGGGCGATCAGCACGTAGTCGCCGGGGGTGAGGTGGCGCGGCCCGGGCTCGTCGGCGAACAGCAGACTGGCCGAGCCCGAGAGCAGCACCACCCACTCGGCCCGGGGCTGGTCGTAGAAGAAGCCCGGTGGGCTCGCCTGACCCGTCGAGACGATGCGCTCGATGCGCAGGCCCGGCGCGCCGAGGAGTTCGCGGACCTGCTCCTCGGCGGCGCCGGGCACGACATCCGCGAACAGGTTGCCGGATTCCCGCATCCCTCTAGCGGCGCCCGAACAGGCGCTCGATGTCGGCGAGCTTCAGCGCGACGAAGGTGGGGCGGCCGTGGTTGCAGGACCCTGAGAGCGGCGTCGCCTCCATCTCGCGCAGGAGCGCGTTCATCTCCTCGGGCCGCAGGCGCCGCCCCGCCCGGATCGAGCCGTGGCAGCTCATGCGCGACAGGATCGCGTCGAGGCGCCGCCCGAGCGGGCCGCCCTCCCGCGTGTCGCCCTCGCCCCCCTCCTCCTGGCCGCTCTCCGCGAGCGCGTCGAGGATGTCGGCGACGAGGTCGCGGATCGAGGCCTCGCCGAGGATCGCCGGCACCTCGCGCACCAGCACGGCGCCGGGCCCGAAGGCCTCGAGCGTGAGCCCGAGCCGGTCGAGGTCGGGGGCGGCGGCGACGAGCCGCTCGGCGTCGTGGGGCGCCATCTCGACGACGTCGGGGATGAGCAGCCCCTGGCGGGCGATGCCGCCGCGCGCCCGCTCGCGCTTCAGCCGCTCGTAGACGAGGCGCTCGTGGGCGGCGTGCTGGTCGACGAGGACGATCCCGTCGCGGGTCTGGGCCACGATGTAGGTCTCGTGGAGCTGGGCGCGGGCGGCGCCGAGGGGATGGTCGAGGGGCTCCTCCGGCTCGGGCGTGCGCAGGTCCGCGGCCGGCGGCGCGAGGTCCGGCTCGAGCAGCGCCTGCGCGGCCTCGGACAGGCCCGCGGGCTCGGGCGCCGCGTCCGCCGGCGCTCCGGGCCGGCGGTGGGCCGGGCCGTAGCCCCGGGGCGCCGCGAAGGAGGGGGCCGTCGCCGGGAACGGGGCCGGGCGGAACAGGCCCGGGGCGGCGGCGCCGGTGTGCGGGCGGAACGCGCCGGGCGCGTGCCCCGGGGACGCCCCGCCCCCCTGCCCCGCCGGCCGCAGCGCCTCGAGGGCCCGGGCGGCGCCCGTCGTCGCCGCGCGGGCTCCGGCCCGGCGCAGGGCCTCGTGGATCGCGCTGACGACGAGCGCCCGCACGAGGCCGGGCTCGCGGAAGCGCAGCTCGGTCTTGGCCGGGTGAACGTTCACGTCGACGTCGGCCGGGTCGCAGGCGAGGTGGAGGCCGAGCACCGGGTGGCGGTCGGAGGCCATCGTGTCGGCGTAGGCCCCCCGCACGGCCCCGAGCAGCAGCCGGTCGCGCACGGGCCGGCCGTTCACCGTGACGTGGATGTGCGTGGCCGCGCCCCGGTGGAAGGTCGGCAGTCCGATGAAGCCCTCGAGCGAGAAGCCCTCGCGGCCCATCGCGAGCGGCACCGCGTTCGGCCCGAAATCCGCGCCGAGCACGGCGGTCAGCCGGCGCAGGGTCGCGGAGGGCCCCGCCTCCGTCTCGGCCGGGAAGACGATCGGGCTGCCGCTCTCGGTGCGCAGCGTGAAGCGGATCGCCGGGTGGGCGACGGCGAGCCGGCGCAGGATGTCGCCGATCGCCGCCGTCTCGGCCCGGTCGGATTTCAGGAACTTCAGGCGCGCGGGCGTCGCGGCGAAGAGGTCGGCCACCTCGATGCGGGTGCCGCGGGCGGCCGGCGCCGGCCGCACCTCGCCCACCCGTCCGGCATCGACGGTCAGGCTCGCGCCCGCATCCGCACCCTCCGTCCGGGTCGTGATCGTCAGCCGCGCCACCGCGCCGATCGAGGGCAGCGCCTCGCCGCGGAAGCCCAGCGAGGCGATCCGGCCGAGGTCGCCGTCGGGCAGCTTCGAGGTGGCGTGGCGCTCCACCGCCAGCGCGAGGTCCGCCGGGCTCATGCCGTGGCCGTCGTCGACGACCCGGATCAGGCGGCGCCCGCCCGCCTCGATCGCGACCTCGATCGCGCGGGCGCCCGCGTCGATCGCGTTCTCGACGAGCTCCTTCACGGCCGAGGCCGGCCGCTCCACCACCTCGCCCGCCGCGATGCGGTCGACGAGGATCGGATCGAGGCGGCGGACCGGATGGGCGGGGCTCGGCATCACCGCGCGACTATAGGGGCGGGGCGGGCTCCGCGCGAGCCGGGCGGCGCGGCAATCCCCGGACCCGCACGGGGGACGTGCGCAGGCCGGGCCGCCCCCTCAGGCGACGCCCGTGCGCAGCAGGTCGTGGTAGTGCACGAGGCCGACCGGGCGCCCCGCCTCGACCACGATCAGCGCCGTGATCTTCATGGATTCCTGGATCTCCAGCGCCTTGGCGAGCAGCGTCTCGGGGCTCACCGTGCGGGGGTTGCGGCTCATCACGGCCTCGACGCTGACCCGGTCGAGGTCGGTGCGGAAGACGTTGCGGCGCAGGTCGCCGTCCGTGACGATGCCGGCGAGCCGCCCGTCCGCCCCAACCACGATCACCGAGCCGAAGCCCTTGGCGTCGATCTCGGCGATGGCCGCGCGCATCGGCGTGCCGAGCGGCACGAGCGGGAGCTGGTCGCCCGCATGCATCACCTCGCGCACCTGGCGCAGCGAGGCGCCGAGACGCCCGCCCGGGTGGTAGATCGAGAATTCGCGGGCCGAGAAGCCGCGGGCCTCGAGCAGCGCCACCGCGAGCGCGTCGCCGAGCGCGAGCTGCATGGCCGTCGAGGTCGTCGGCGCGAGCCCGTTCGGGCAGGCCTCCTTGGCCTTCGGCAGCGTCAGGCAGATGTCGGCCTCGCGCCCCAGCGTCGAGCCGGCATTGGCGGTGATCGCGACGAGGCCCACCCGATAGCGCTTGGCGTAGCCGATGATGTCGGCGAGCTCCGTGGTCTCGCCGGACCAGGAAAGGGCCACCACGACGTCGTCGGGCTGGACCATGCCGAGGTCGCCGTGGCTCGCCTCGGCCGGGTGCACGTAGAGCGAGGGCGTGCCCGTGGAGGCGAGCGTCGCCGCGAGCTTGCGGCCGATATGGCCGGACTTGCCCATGCCGGTGAGGATGACGCGGCCCCTCGCGCGGCCGATCCGCTCGACCGCCGCCGTGAAGGGGGCGCCGAGCCCGTTGCCCACCGCCGCCATCAGGCAGGCGAGTCCGTCGCGCTCGGTGGCGAGGGTGCGCAGCGCCGAGGCGACCGCCGCCGGGTGGGACGCCACCTGGGGCGCCACTTGGGACGCCACCTGGGGCGTCTTGCCCGAATGTTCCGCGTCCTCAACCCGCTGCGCCAGAGCCATGCCGGGCCCGCTCCCTCGTTGCCCGCGCGGCAGGTTTCCCGCCGGCCGCGCCGTTCCCATCCCGATCGGCCGGATCCTTGGCCGGCGAATGTGGTCGGATGGCGGCTGAACGCCGCGGCCGGCGGGAAAACCTGCCGCGCCGACCGCCTCGCTCCGCCCGTTAAGCCGCCGCTAACCCTGTCCGTTTACCAAAACGGGAGGTTTCGGAGGCGGGGCCTTAACGGGCGGGGGATCAGGGCCGGTGAGGCGGGGGAGGCCGATCGCAGAGGAGCGCCGGCGGGCCGGGGAGCCGCGGGGGCGGCCCGGGCCGCGCGGCCTCGCGCTCGCCGCCCTCATCGCCTGTCTCGGCCTGCCCGCCGCGGCCCTCGCCCAGAGCCCGGTCTTCACGGCCCAGAGCCCGGTCGCGGGCCAGCCCGACAATCCCGGCACCGGCCAGGTGCCGGGTGCGGACGGGCTGCCGGCCCTGCGCACCAGCCGCAGCCCGCGCGCGGACCTCTTCGGCAACGGCCTCGGCGGCGCGCCGACCGCGGGCGACAACCCGGCCGGGCCCGAGACCGGCCCGAGCCTGTCCAACATCGGCACGGCCCGGCGCGCGGCCCGGCTCGGCGACGGCCCGAATAACCGCCCGAACAGCCGCGCGCCCGCCAGCCTGCTGCGCCAGCGTGCGGCGCCGCCCCGCCGCATCGGCTCGGCCACGCAGCGCATCACCCGCGCGGTGACGCAGGTGCCGCCGCCGGCGCTGCGGTTGAGCCCGGTCGTGCAGAGCCCGGTCGTCGGCGTGCCCCTGCCGGCACCCTTCCCCGTCGCGCCGCCGACGCTCGGGCTGCAGACCCCCGGGGCGCTTCTCGGCGCGGCCCTGCGCCGGCCCCTCGCGGTCCCCGAGGACGCCTACGCGCCGCTCGGGATCAAGCTCGGCACCGTCACGTTCTTCCCGGCCTTCACCCAGGGCCTCGGCTACGACAGCAACCCCGACCAGATCACGGATCGGGCGGCGCGGGGCTCGGTGGCCCTGCGCAGCGAGGGCGAACTGAACTTCCGCAGCGACTGGTCGTCGAGCGAACTCGCGGGCGAATTGCGCGGCGGCTATTTCAGCTTTCCCGAGAACGACGCGGCGAGCCGGCCCAACGGCCAGGGCAACGTGCGCCTGCGCCTCGACGCGAACCGCGACCTGCGCGTCGACGTCGAGGGCCGCTTCCTCGTCGATACCCAGCGCACCGGCAGTCCCGACCTGCAGGCCGCGAGCGCGGCCTCGCGGCCGATCATCGCCACCTACGGCACCTCGGTCGGCGCGACGCAGACCTTCAACCGCCTGCAGGTCAGCCTGCGCGGCCTGATCGACCGCTCCGAGTTCGAGGATGCGCGCCTGTCGGACGGCACGGTTCTGTCCCAGGCCGACCGCAACCTCAACCAGTACGGCCTGCGGCTGCGCACCGCCTACGAGATATCGCCCGTCATCACGCCCTTCGTCGACCTGCTCGCCGACACCCGCGTCTACGACCTGCGCCGGGACGCCAGCGGCCTGCGCCGCGACTCGGACGGCGTCGCGGTGACGGCGGGCGCCGCCTTCGCGCTCAACCGCTTCCTCACCGGCGAGATCGCGGCCGGCCTGCAGCACCGGACCTACGTCGACCCGGCGCTGCGCGACATCAACGCGCCGATCGTCAACGCGGCCCTGGTCTGGGCCGCGAGCCCGCTCACGACATTCCGCTTCGGCGCGGTGACGGGCGTCACCGAGACGACGGTGCCGGGCTCGAGCGGCATCCTCACCGAGGCCGCGACGCTCGAGGTCCAGCACGACCTCCTGCGCAACCTGTCGCTCACGCTCGGCGGCGCGCTGCTGCGCAACGACTACCAGAACACCACGATCCGGGAGACGGGCTTCTCGGTGACGAGCCGCCTCGATTACCGCTTCAACCGCTGGCTGACATTCCGCGGCAGCTACATCTACCAGCAGATAGACAGCACCGCCGCCAACGCGAGCTTCAAGGACAACACCTTCCTGGTCGGGCTGCGGGTGAACCCGTGAGGCGACGGTCCGGGGCCGCGCCCCGCGGCGGCCCGGACCGCTCGCGACGCCCTGGCAAGCGCCCTACCCGCGCACGAGCGCCAGCGAGGCGCCCGACTTCGTCAGCGCCCCGTCGAGCTGGCCGCCGCCCTGGCGCAGGCGCGCCGCCACCGTGCCGCCCGCCTGGTAGAGGTAGACCTCGCCGTCGCGGTAATCCCAGGCCGTGACCTTGGCGAGGTCCTTGTTGGCGCAGCCCGCGGCCGAGGCCTTGTAGAGGTCCAGAGCCGGCGCGCTCGACAGCGAGACCTTGCAGCTCGCCCCGGCCGCGTCGCGGGCGGTCCAGCTGCCGACGACCGCGGAGCGCCCGGTCGCCACCACGGGCGGCGGCGGGACGGGGGGCGCCACGGGCTCGGCGATGATGTTGGAGCCGGGCGGGGCCGCCACCGCGACGTCGGCCCCGAGGGGCGGCGCGTCCGGCGCCGCGGTGGCGCCCGGCGGCGGCGCCAGCGGCGAGGCCGTCACGGCGCCCGAGGGCACGGCCGGAACCGCGGGCTCGAGCGCCGCCTGCGGACCGGCCAGGGCGCGGCCGCGCGGCCCGTCGAGGCGCGAGCTGCTGCAGGCGCCGAGCCCGGCGGCGAGCGCCAGGACGGCGAGTGACGACAGGACCTGACGCGGCATCGATTCCCTTCCTCGGATGGCCCGTGAGGCGCGGCCCTGCGCCGAGCCCGACCGTGCCCTCGGCCTCACTGTTCGCCTGGCCTCGCCGCCAAATGCGCTGCCCGCAAGGCAGCGGCCGGGGCGGGGCACGCGGAATGGGCCGCGGGCGCAGCTTTTCCCGGGAGTGTGGCGGCCCTGCCGCATCGGGCGCCCGGCTGCCCCTGCGCGAGGCCCGCCCGGTCCGGCAGTCCACGTCCGGCAGTCCGCCTTCTCACGCGTCGAGCAGCGGCGGCGGCCGGCGCTCCACCCAGCGCGTCGCGGCGTCGTAGGCGGCGCCGAGCTGCAGGCAGGCGAGCTCGGCGTGATTGCGCCCGACGATCTGGATGCCGGTCGGCAGGCCCGCCTCGTTGAAGCCCGCCGGCACGCTCAGCGCCGGCAGCCCGCTCATGGTGATCGGGATCACCACCTCCATCCAGCGGTGATAGGTGTCCATGGGCCGGCCGCCGACCGTCTTCGGCCAGGGCGTCCCGGCCGCGAAGGGGAAGACCTGCGCGGCCGGAAGCAGGAGGACGTCGTAGCGCTCCATGAAGCGCCGCAGGCTCTCGTACCAGGCGCTGCGCCCGGCCTGCGCCGCCGCGACCCGGTCGGCGTCGAGCTTCAGCCCGCGCTCGGCCTCCCAGACGGCCTCGGGCTTCAGGAGGGCGCGCGTCCTCGGGTTCTCGTAGAGGGGCTTGAGGGCGGCGGCCGTGAACCAGGCGCGCAGCACCAGCCAGTCCTGCCAGAGCGCCTCCATGTCGAAGGCCGGGCGATCCGCCTCCACCCGCACCCCCGCCGCCTCGAAGCCCGCGAGCGCGGATTGCCCGAGCTCGAGCACGCCGGGCTCGAACGGGAGGTGCCCGCCGAGATCGCCGAGCCAGGCCGCGCGCAGGCCGGAGCAGTCCCGCTCCAGCGGCTCGGCGAAGACGGACGGGTCCGCCTCGATCCCGTAGGGCACGCGCGGGTCGGGACCGGCGAGCACCGAGAGCAGGAAGCCGATATCGGCCGGCGAGCGGCCGATCGCGCCCTCCACGGCGAGGCTCGGCGTGAACACGTCCGGGCCTGCCTGCGGGATGCGCCCGTAGGCCGGGCGCAGGCCGAAGAGGTTGTTGAAGGCCGGCGGGTTGCGCAGCGACCCCGCATGGTCGCTGCCGTCGGCCACCGGCTGCATGCGCAGCGCCACCGAGACCGCCGCGCCCCCGCTCGAACCGCCCGAGGTGCGGGCGGGATCGTAGGCGTTGCGGGTGGTGCCGTAGACCGGGTTGAAGGTCTGCGAGCCGAGGCCGAATTCGGGCGTGTTGGTCTTGCCGATCAGGATCGCGCCGGCGCGGCGCATCCGCTCGACCAGGATGGCGTCGGATTCCGCGATCCGGTCGCGGAAGATCGGCGAGCCCTGCGTGAAGGGCAGGCCCTTCACGGGCGCGAGGTCCTTCACCGCCTGCGGGAAGCCGTGCAGCGGCCCCCGGACCTCGCCGCGGGCGAGCTCGGCGTCGCGCGCGCCCGCCTCCCGCAGCAGGTCGGCCCGGTCCCGCAGGGCCACGATCGCGTTCACGACCGGGTTCAGCCGCTCGATCCGGTCGAGATAGGCCTCCATCACCGCGACGCAGGAGACGGCGCGCGCCCGGATCGCCCGCGACAACTCGATCGCGCTCAGCGCCACGATGTCATCGTCCGCGGCCATGGTTCACCTCGCTGACAGACCGCCGCCCGCTCCCGGGGAGCCTGGACCGGACGGGCGCCGGGCTGAAGCCGCCGGCGCGCGGGCCCGCCCGGCCGCCCGTCACACCTCGCGGGCGATCATCATCTTCTTGATCTCGGCGATGGCCTTGGCCGGATTGAGGTTCTTCGGGCAGGTATTGGCGCAGTTCATGATGGTGTGGCAGCGGTAGAGCCGGAACGGGTCGTGCAGCCCGTCGAGGCGCTCGCCCGTGTTCTCGTCGCGCGAGTCGATCAGCCAGCGATAGGCCTGCAGCAGGGCCGCGGGCCCGAGGAAGCGGTCGCCGTTCCACCAGTAGCTCGGGCAGCTCGTGGTGCAGCAGGCGCACAGGATGCACTCGTAGAGCCCGTCGAGGCGGGCGCGGTCCTCCGGCGTCTGCTTCCACTCGGACTCGGGCGGCGGCGTCTCCGTCTGCAGCCAGGGCTCGACCGCGGCGTGCTGGGCGAAGAAGTTCGTGAGGTCCGGCACGAGGTCCTTCAGGACCGGCATGTGCGGCAGCGGGTAGATCCGCACGGCGGCCGACTTCCTGCCGCCCGCGTGCTCCTTGCACTCATCGATGCCCATGGTGCAGGCGAGCGCGTTCTGCCCCTCGATGTTCATCGCGCAGGAGCCGCAGATGCCCTCGCGGCAGGAGCGTCGGAAGACGAGCGTCGAGTCGACCTTGTTCTTGATCCACAGGAGCGCGTCGAGGACCATCGGCCCGCAATCGTCGCGATCGACCTGGTAGGTGTCGATCCTGGGATTGGCGCCGTCATCCGGGTTCCAGCGGTAGACGCGGAACTCGGTGAGCCTCTTGGCGCCCGCCGGCGCGGGCCAGGACGTGCCCTCACGGAGCTGGGAATTCTTGGGCAGGGTGAATTGGGCCATCGTGGGATGTTCCGCGTTGAGGGTGCCGTGCGAGGTGCCGTCGGCTTTCACGAAGCCGGGCGTGGTCCTAAGGGTGCGAGGAAGCGCGCCACGTCAGCGAGTCGGACGACGGGCACCGGGCTGGCGAAGTCCTTGAGCTTTCGCAGGAAGTGATCGTCCGCCGTAACGAGCGCCGCGCCATTATGCTCTGCGCAGGCCAGATACAGGCAATCCGGCACGGCATGGTCCAGCCGGAGCGCGAGGCGCAGCGCGCGGTCCATGAGAAGAGGCGTAGGGACGAGAGGGACGGCAAGGGACCTGAGGTGATCGAGCGCATCCTGCGCCTGCTGGTCGGTCGCCTGACCGGCGCGGACCTTCCTCGCCAGCGCGTTCAACATCTCGGCGAGGAAGATGTCCGGGGCGCAGAGATCGATCCGGTCGGCCCGTGCATCGGGCAGCAGAGCGGCTTGCTCGAAGCCCGGCTCCCGGATGTACCATTTGACGGCGACGCAGGCGTCGGCAACGACATTCACCGGTCGCGATCCTCCCGGATCAGCAGCACGCTGTCCGTCTGCGCGACTCCGGCCGGCGTCATCGCGGCGATCTCGCGCGCGCGAGCGGCGAGCCTCGCCGCGTCGCGGCGGCGGTCGGAGAGGTCGCTGGATCGGCTCAGCGCTTGGCGAAGGACGTGCTCGATCTCCTGGTCGAGACCGCGCAGGACGATGTCATCCATGACCGCGTGCTCCTCAGCCGTCACGAGGGGTCAGTACACCCGCGCCTTCGGCTCGATGTACTGGATCTCGTTCGACATCGTGTAGGTGTGGACCGGACGGTAATCGATCGAGACCTGATGGCTCGTCTCGTCGAGCCAGGAGAGGGTGTGCTTCATCCACTCCTTGTCGTCGCGGTCGGGGAAGTCCTCGCGGGCATGCGCCCCGCGCGATTCCTTGCGGTTGGCCGCCGATTCCATGGTGACGACCGCCTGGCCGATCAGGTTGTCGAACTCGAGCGTCTCGAGGAGGTCGGTGTTCCAGACGAGCGAGCGGTCGGTGACGCGGATGTCGGCCGCCGCGTTCCAGACCTTGTGGATCAGGCCCCTGCCCTCCTCCAGCACCTCGCCGGTGCGGAAGACCGCGCAGTTGTTCTGCATGGTCTTCTGCATCTCGAGCCGCAACTCCGCGGTCGGGGTTGAGCCGTCGGCGTAGCGGAAGCGGTCGAGGCGGCCGAGCGCCTTGTCGGCCGAGCCCTTCGGCAGTTCCGCCTGGCGCCCGCTCGGCTCGACGATCTCGGCGCAGCGCTGGCCCGCGGCGCGGCCGAACACCACGAGGTCGATGAGCGAGTTCGAGCCGAGGCGGTTCGCCCCGTGCACCGAGACGCAGGCCGCCTCGCCGATCGCCATCAGGCCCGGCACCACCGTGTCGGGGTTGCCGTCCTTCAGGGTCAGGACCTCGCCGTGATAGTTCGTCGGGATGCCGCCCATGTTGTAGTGCACGGTCGGCAGCACGGGGATCGGCTCCCGCGTCACGTCGACGCCCGCGAAGATCTTGGCCGATTCCGAGATGCCCGGCAGCCGCTCGTGCAGGATCTTCGGGTCGAGGTGGTCGAGGTGTAGGAAGATGTGGTCGCCGTCCCTGCCGACGCCGCGGCCCGCCCGGATCTCCATCGTCATCGAGCGCGAGACCACGTCGCGCGAGGCGAGGTCCTTCGCGCTCGGCGCGTAGCGCTCCATGAAGCGCTCCCCTTCCGAATTCGTGAGGTAGCCGCCCTCGCCGCGCGCCCCTTCCGTGATCAGGCAGCCCGCCCCGTAGATGCCGGTCGGGTGGAACTGCACGAACTCCATGTCCTGCAGCGGCAGGCCGGCGCGCAGCACCATGGCGTTGCCGTCGCCCGTGCAGGTATGGGCGGAGGTCGCAGAGAAGTAGGAGCGGCCGTAGCCGCCGGTGGCGAGCACCGTCATCTGGGCGCGGAAGCGGTGGATCTCGCCCGATGCCTGATCGATCGCGACGACGCCGCGGCAGCGGCCGTCCTCGTCCATGATCAGGTCGAGGGCGAAGTACTCGATGAAGAAGTTGGTCTGGTTCTTCACCGCCTGCCCGTAGAGGGTGTGGAGCATGGCATGCCCCGTGCGGTCGGCCGCCGCGCAGGTGCGCTGGGCGGTGCCCTTGCCGTAATCGGTGGTCATGCCGCCGAAGGGCCGCTGGTAGATCTTCCCTTCCTCGGTCCGCGAGAACGGGACCCCCCAGTGCTCGAGCTCGTAGACGGCGGCGGGCGCGTTCCTCACGAGGTACTCGATCGCGTCCTGGTCGCCGAGCCAGTCCGAGCCCTTCACGGTGTCGTACATGTGCCAGCGCCAGTCGTCCGGGCCCATGTTGCCGAGCGAGGCCGAGATGCCGCCCTGCGCGGCCACCGTGTGCGAGCGGGTCGGGAAGACCTTGGTGATGCAGGCGGTGCGGAGTCCCGCCTGGGAGCAGCCGACCGTGGCGCGAAGCCCGGCGCCGCCGGCCCCGACGATGACCACGTCGAAGGTGTGGTCGTGGATGGTGTAGGCGCTGTGCGTACCGTTGGCGGCCATGGCTCGGCTCCTCACGAGGGTCGGGGTCAGGCGAGGCGGGCGAGCCCCACACGCAGGATCGCGTAGAGGCAGGCGACGGCGACGACGACCGCGTAGAAGTTGTTGGCGAACAGGGCGACGATGCGCAGGCCCTTGCCGTGCACGTAATCCTCGATGATCACCTGCATGCCCAGCCGCATGTGCAGCGTCACCGAGATGACGGCGAGGATCAGGATCAGGGCGACGAGCGGGTGGCTCATCAGCGCCACCGCCTCCGGGTAGGGCCGCCCCGCCATCAGGGCGACGACCACCACGAAGGCGACCATCAGGGGGGCGTTCGCGGCGGCGGTGAGCCGCTGCAGCCACCAATGGTCGGCCCCATGGCCGGAGGCGCCGAGCCCGAGCACCCGGGCGCGGGGCGTGCGGATCGAGACGTTCGTGTTCTGGCGGTTGTCGGCCATGGCGAGCCTCCCTCAGCGCAGGATCAGGGCGAGCGCCCAGATGATCACGGTGAGCGCCACCGAGCCGATCAGGGTGCCGCGGGAGAGCCAGAGGCGGCGCTCGCGGTCGAGGCCGAGGCCGAAATCCCACAGGAAGTGGCGCAGGCCCCCCAGCATGTGGTGCATCAGGATCCAGGTATAGGCGAACAGGATCAGGAGCCCGATCCAGGAGCCGAAGAACCACGCGACCCACCCGTAGGCGGCCGGCCCCGAGGCGAGCGCCACGAGCCAGACAGCCACCAGCGCCGAGCCGCCGTAGAGGGCCGTGCCGGTGATCCGGTGGAACACCGACATCGCCATGGTCCAGGTCCAGCGGTAGATCTGGAGATGGGGCGAGAGCGGCTGTGCGACCGTGGGTCTGGCGGTGGGGGCCATCGGGCAGCGATCCTCGGACGGGTGAGAGGGTGCGGGCGAAGTCTGGAGTCGGTCTAAGCTCGTATCGCTAGTGCGGCGCCGCGCAAGCCGCAATGCGGCATGCAGGGACGGAACCGGAGCCGCAGATTTGATATCCGGCGCGTTTTGTCACCGCAGCTCTCCCAGAAATTGCCACCACAGATAGTCGAGTGGTGCTGCTACGATCAGAGAAGCGAGCCCGAGCGCCATCGTGATCCTGGTGGCGTCCCGCAACGCGACGCGCCCGAGGTCGCTGGCGAAGACGATCGGGGGAGCCTGGTAGGGCAGGAACAGGGTCGAGTAGCCGATCACCTGCACCATCACGACGCTCGACAGGCTGAGCCCGCTCGCCCGGGCCATCTCGCCGGCGAGCGCCGTGTAGAGGGCGGGCGCGCCGTTGGCGGTGACGAGCAGCGCCAGCGCCGAGGCGATCAGGGTCAGCACCGCGAAGTTCTGGGCGTCCGCCCCGGGCCGCAGCGGCGCGACGGCGAGCAGCGCGTGGCCGAGCCGCGCCCCGAGCCCGGTCTCGTTGACGAGGGCCACGAGGCCGAGGAGCGCCGCGATATAGAAGCAGGTGCGCAGATTCACGGCCCCGAACGCCTCCGGGCGCAGCACGCCGATCCGGGGCAGGAGGCAGATCACCGCCGCCGTCAGCCCGACCCAGGCCGGGGCGACGTGGTGCAGGCTGTCGGTGATCCAGAAGCCGAGCGTGGCGACGAGGATCACCGCGAGCCGCCGCTCCTCCGGGGAGATCGGCGGAAGCGGCGCGATCGCGGCCGCCCCCGGGTCGCGCGGCCGCAGCCGGTCGGGGAAGATCCGCACGGTGAGGAGCACCAGGAGCCCTCCCTTGACCAGCGCCAGGACCGGCGCATGCAGCCAGAGATAGGGCAGGTAGGCGAGATGCAGCCCGTGCTGCACTTCCGCGGTGCCCGCCATGACGAGGTTCGGCACGTTGGCGGGCAGGATCGCGGCCGACAGGATCGGGGTCGCGAGCCCGACCGAGAGCACCGCCCCGATCCGCCCCTTGCGGCCGGCCTCGAGCCCGAAGGCGTCGCAGAGCGCCAGGACGACGGGGACGAGCAGCGCGATGCGCCCGAGATTCGACGGCATCACGAAGGCGAGCCCGAAGGCGAGCGCCACGAGGCCGGCGATGAAGGCCGGATAGGAGCCGGACAGGTGCCCGCTGAGCGAGCGCGCGAGCCGCGCGCCGAGGCCCGTGCGGGTCATGGCGTGGCCCACCACCATGCCGCTCAGCACCAGCCAGAAGGCCGAGGAGGCGAAGCCCGAGAACACCGTCGAGGGCGCGCCGAGGCGGAACAGCATCGCGGCGGCGAAGAACAGCATCGCCGTCACCACCTCCGCCACGAGGGCGGTGGCCCAGAGGCCCATGCACAGCACGAGCAGGCCGCCGGTCACCGCGGCGCCGCTTATGGGCATGCCGATCAGCACGTTCGCCTGCATCGCCGGCGTCCGGTCCATTCCTGAGAGTGCCGGCGCCCGTCTCGGTCCCCGAGTCACCTCGGCGGTCCGGCGGCGCCTTGTCCACGGGGGGCACTCTTCCCGGAACCGGTCCGGTTCGCAATTCGGGACTCCTGGACACAGCCTTCGCGATCGGCGAAGGATTTTTCCGGGATTTCGGCGAAGCGCCGATCGTGCCCGCTCGAAGGCACCGTCGCGCCGGGTCCCCAGGCGGGCAGGAGCCCGTCGAGGCTTCGCCTCCGGCGGAAGCCGCACGCTGCCATGGAGGCCGTCGGCCATGATGCGGTTCGACCTCGTGGACCTCAGCCTGTTCCGGCACGTGGTCGAGGCGGGCTCGATCACGCACGGGGCGGCGCGGGCGAATCTCGCGCTCGCGGCCGCCTCGACGCGCATCCGCGGCATGGAGGAATCGCTCGGCGCCGCCCTGCTGATCCGCAACCGCCAGGGCGTCACGCCGACGCCGGCCGGCCGCGCGCTGCTCGCCCACGCGCGCACGCTGCTCGCCGACATCGACCGCATGCAGGGGGAGCTCTCGGCCTATTCGGGCGGCACGGCCGGGCAGATCCGGGTCCTGTCGAACACCCACGCCTTGGCCGAGTTCCTGCCCGAGGCGCTCTCGGCCTACCTCGCCGAGCATCCCGGCATCAGCGTCGACATCGACGAGCGCACCTCGGACGAGATCGTCGGGCTGGTGGCCGAGGGCGCGGCCGATCTCGGCATCGTCTCGGGCACGGTCGACACGGGCAGCCTCGAGACCGTCCCGTTCCGGCAGGACCGCTTCGTCCTCGTCGCGGCCGCGGACCATCCCCTGGCCGGGCGCGAGTCCGTCTCCTTCGCGGAGGTGCTCGTCCACGACCTCGTCGGCCTCGACCGGCTGAGCGCGATCACGCGCTTCCTCGCCGAGCGCGCCGGCCGGATCGGCCGGCCCATGCGGCTGCGGGTGCAGCTGCGCAGCTTCGACGCGGTCTGCCGCCTCGTCGAGTGCCGGGTCGGGCTCGGCATCGTGCCCGAGACCACGGCCCGCCGGGCGGCCCGCGCCATGGGCATCGCGGCGGTGCCCCTCGTCGACACCTGGGCGGCCCGCGACCTCAGGCTCTGCCTGCGCGACCTCGCCGCCCTCCCCGCCTTCGCGCAGGCCTTCGTGGCGCATCTGCGGGGGTGATCACGCCCGGCCAGGACGAGCACGGGCACGACGCCGCGGGCGTCTCTCCTCCCCCGTTCCGGGGCGACGGCTCACGGACCGGGCGGCGCGCAACCCCGCGCCCCGCCCGGCGGAGGGGGCGCCGCAGACCGCGGCCCGTGACCATCCGGA
>NZ_JBAWTG010000029.1:0-67479 GCF_037106235.1 Methylobacterium nigriterrae
GGCCGCACGAGCGCCTGATCGGCTTCGTGCCCGACCGGCCCGGCCATGACCGGCGCTACGCCATCGACCCGTCCAAGGCGGAAGCCGAGCTCGGCTGGGCGCCCGCGAAGGACTTCGAGGCGGCGCTCACCGAGACGGTGCGCTGGTATCTCGCCAACGAAGGCTGGTGGCGCCCGATCCGGGAGGGCCGCTACGCGGGCGAGCGGCTCGGCCTCGCCCCGGCCAGATCGCACGCGACGGCGGGCTGAGCCCGATGGACATCCTGATCCTCGGAGGGGCGGGCCAGGTCGGCACCGAGTTGCAGGCCATCGCCTGGGACGCGGATATCCGGGTGCACGCGCCGACCCGCGCGGAGCTCGACGCGACGGATGAGGCGGCGCTCGCCCGCGCCTTCGCGGAACGCGCCTACGGGGGAATCGTCAACGCGGCGGCCTACACGGCCGTCGACAGGGCCGAGAGCGACGTGGCCGAGGCGTGGCGGCTCAACGCGCTGGCGCCCGCGCTCCTCGCCGCGCAGGCCGCCAGGGCGGGCATTCCCCTCGTCCACGTCTCGACCGACTACGTGTTCGACGGCACGGCCTCCGGTCCTTACGAGCCCGACGCGCCCGTCAACCCGCAGAGCGTCTATGGGGCCAGCAAGGCGGCCGGCGAGTGGGCGGTGCGCACCGCCGGCCCGCGCCACGCCATCGTACGCACCGCCTGGGTGGTGAGCCCGCACCGGGGCAACTTCGTCAAGACCATGCTGCGGCTCGCGGCCGAGCGCGACCGCCTCGCCGTGGTCGACGACCAGCGCGGCTGCCCGACCTCCGCCCGCGACCTCGCCGAGGCGCTCGCCGTGATCGCGACCCGCCTCGCGCGGGACCCGGGGGCGCCGACCGGCACGTTCCACTGTGTCAATGCGGGGTCGACCACCTGGTGCGGCTTCGCCCGTGCCATCCTGGCGGGCGCAGCCCGGCGCGGCGGGCGGGCGGTCCCGGTGGACGCGATCCCGACGAGCGCCTACCCGACTCCGGCCAGGCGCCCGATGAACGCGCAGCTCTCGACCGCGAGCCTGAGCCGGGCCTTCGGACTCGCGCCGCGGCCGTGGGAGAGCGCGCTCGACGACATTCTCGACCGGCTCGTCGGGCCGGCCGAGCGCGCAGGAGTCTGACATGAAGGGCATCGTTCTGGCCGGCGGCTCCGGCACGCGGCTGCATCCGGCCACGCTGTCGATCAACAAGCAGCTGCTGCCGGTCTACGACAAGCCGATGATCTACTATCCGGTGTCGGTGCTGATGCTCGCCGGCATCCGGGACATCCTGATCATCTCAAGCCCCGAGCACCTCGACAATTACCGCCGCCTGTTCGGCACCGGCGAGCAGTTCGGGGTGCGCTTCGCCTACGCGGTGCAGCCGCGGCCGGAAGGTCTTGCGCAGGCCTTCCTGATCGGGCGCGACTTCGTGGGCGACGATTCCGTTGCACTGATCCTCGGCGACAACCTGTTCTTCGGCGCCGGCATGACGGAGCTTCTGAAATCGGCGCTGGCGCGGCGCGAGGGCGCCACCATCTTCGCCTACCATGTCGAGAACCCGCAGGCTTACGGCGTGGTGAGCCTCGATGCCGGAGGGCGGCCGACGCGGATTGTCGAGAAGCCGAGGGAGCCCGATTCGACCTGGGCGGTGACAGGCCTCTATTTCTACGACAACCGCGTGCTCGATATCGCCGCGAGCGTGACCCCCTCCGCCCGGGGCGAGCTCGAGATCACGAGCGTCAACCAGGCCTATCTGGAGCGCGGGCAGCTGCACGTGGAGCGGATGGGCCGCGGCTACGCCTGGCTCGACACCGGCACGCATGACAGCCTCCTGGAGGCCTCCGAGTTCGTCCGGACGATCCAGAACCGGCAGGGACTGCAGGTGGCCTGCCTGGAGGAGATCGCCTACTTGCAAGGCTTCATCACCCGCGACCAGCTCGTGGCGGCTGGCGAGTGCTTCGCCAAGACCGCCTACGGGCAGAACCTGCTGCGCCTCGCCCGCGAGGGCTGAGCGCGCGACGTTCCTATCTCCAAGCGCGTTCCCCGGCCGGGCAGACGACGAGAGCCGCGGATCGGGCGGACGACCTCTCCATCATCGTCCCGGCTCTGAACTCGCTGACAGTCCGACCGCTTGACGGTCCGACCGCTCATGGCGCCCCACTCTTGGCGCCCCACGTCCCGTGCAAGCGGAGCCGACCGGTCCGGCGCGTGTCGCGCCACGGCAACAGCGTGCGGCGGAGTGAAACCGACACGACAACGACCCGTTAACCCTGGCCGCCCTATGCCCTAACGGAAGGCACGGGGAAACCACCGCAGACCGATGCTCGCACGCACGCGCCTGATCCGTTCCGCCCTTCTCGCGCTGGTCCTGATCGGGACCGGCCCGGCGGGCGCGCAGGACGGCGACAGAGCCCGGACGGGTGCGGTCGCCATCGCGGCGGACCTTACGAGCAGCCCGGGCGGGCCGACCAAGCTCACCCTCGTCCTCTCGAAGCCCGTCGAGGCTCGCGCTTTCGTGATGGAGCGCCCGGATCGGGCGGTGATCGACCTCGCCGAAGTCAATTTCCAGCTCGATGCCGAGGCCGGACGCCGCCGCGAGGGCCTCGTCCAATCCTTCCGCTACGGCCTGTTCGCGCCGGGCCGGTCGCGCATCGTCGTCGACTTGACCGGGGCGGCCACGGTCGGCCGGATAGAGACTGCGACGCGTCCGCGCGACGGCGCCGTGCTGCTCTCGATCGAGTTCCAACGCTCCGACCGCGAGACATTCCGCAGGGCCGCGGTTGCGAGCGACCCGGCGCCGGCTCAGCGCAAGCTCGCCGTGCCGGTCGAGCCCGCCGACCTGCGTCCGCTGATCATGGTCGATGCCGGCCACGGCGGCACGGATCCCGGCGCCATCGCGGCGACCGGCGCCTTCGAGAAGGACATCGTGTTCGGCTTCGCGCAAGCGCTCGTGAAGCGCCTCGAGGCCGGAGGGCGCTACCGCGTGCGCATGACGCGCGACCGCGACGTGTTCGTGCCGCTCGGCGAACGCGTGCGGCTCGCCCGGGAGGCGAAGGCGGACCTCTTTGTCTCGATCCACGCCGATTCGATCTCGGCCGCGCCGCAGGTGCGCGGCGCCACCATCTACACGGGCTCGGAGAAGGCGACCGACGCCGAATCGGCGCGGCTCGCCGACCGCGAGAACAAGGCGGACGCTGCTGCCGGCACCGATTCGAGCGAGGGCCCGAGCGACATCGTCGACATCCTGCAGGAACTGACCCTGCGCGAGACGCGCGGCTTCTCCTCGGGCTTCGCCCGTACCCTGATGGGCCAGCTCGGTCCCGTCATGGAGATGAGCGCCAAGCCCCATCGAGAGGCCGGATTCAGAGTGCTGCGCTCGCCCGACGTGCCGAGCGTGCTCGTCGAACTCGGCTACCTGTCGAGCAAGCGTGACCTCGATCTGCTGCAGTCGGAGGCTTGGCGCGAGAGCGTGACGGGCTCGATGGCGAAGGCCGTCGACCTGTTCTTCACGAACCGCGCAACCCTGGTCCGACCTGCCGGCCAGACCCGGCGCGCAGCCTCCATCGCCCCAGTTTCACCATAGATCCGGTGTCGATACGCGCTTAACCAAGCCCCGGCCGCGGCGCTGCGCAATCGGCATCCGTCGGCGGGCACGTTACCAGCGCCTGAACGCCCTTCGCGCCCCGCTCGATCGGGCGGATTTGCCAGGGTGCGCCCGCGTCCGCGGACGGCGGCAGAGCAATCGACGGACGGGACACCGGATGCGCTTCATCCTTCGTTTCTTCGCCTTCCTGTTCAGCGCGGGCGCGGTGGTGTTCGTCCTGCTCGCGGCGGTCGGCGCCTTCTTCTACTGGAAGTACAGCCAGGACCTGCCGGACCACGCGCAGCTCGCCAATTACGAGCCGCCCGTGATGACGCGCGTCCACGCGGCCGACGGCTCGCTGCTGGCCGAGTACGCGCGCGAGCGTCGCCTCTACCTGCCGATCCAGGCGATGCCCAAGATCGTGGTCGCTGCGTTCCTGTCCGCTGAGGACAAGAACTTCTACAAGCACGGCGGCATCGATCCCGAGGGCATCGTGCGCGCGGCGCTGACGAACGCCAAGAGCGGCAAGAAGCAGGGCGCCTCGACCATCACCCAGCAGGTCGCCAAGAACTTCCTGCTCACGAACGAGCAGACCTTCGACCGCAAGATCCGCGAGGCGCTGATCGCGCTGCGTATCGAGGCGGCCTACTCGAAGGACAAGATCCTCGAACTCTACCTGAACGAGATCTTCCTCGGCACGATCGTGCCGGGCCGCAACCTGCACGGCGTCGCCGCGGCCGCGCTCGACTATTTCGGCAAGTCGGTCCACGAGCTGACGATCAACGAGGCCGCCTACCTCGCCGCCCTGCCCAAGGGCCCGAACAACTACCATCCCTACCGCCGCACCCAGGCGGCGCTCGACCGGCGCAACGAGATCATCCGCCTGATGGCGGAGAACGGCTACATCACCAAGGAGGAGGCCGACGCCGCCAAGAAGATGCCGCTCGGCATCAACCCGCGCGTCGCCTTCCCGAACGCCGCCAACGCCAATTACTTCACCGAGGAGGTCCGCCGCGAGATCTCCGAGCGCTACGGCGAGAAGAAGCTCTACGAGGGCGGCCTGTCGGTTCGCGCGACGCTCGATCCGAAGATGCAGGCCTGGGCCCGCAAGGCGCTCGTCGACGGCCTCGTGCGCTATGACCAGGCCCATGGCTGGCGCGGCGTGCAGACCAAGGTCGACCTGACCGGCCGCGACTGGGGCATGGCGGTGGCCGAGGTGCCCGCGCTCGGCGACGTCGCCCCCTGGCGCCTTGCCGTGGTGCTCTCGACGAGCGGCGGCTCGGCCCAGATCGGATTGCAGCCCCGGCGCGAGGCCGGCGGCTCGGTCTCCAAGGAGCGCGAGACCGGGATGATCCCGCCCGAGGGCCTGAAGTGGACCGGCCGCAGCGCGGCTACCGCCTTGAGCCCCGGCGATGTCGTCTACGTCGAGGCGATGGAAGGCGGGCGCGGCCAGTTCCGCCTGCGCCAGAAGCCCGAGGTATCCGGCGCCATCGTGGCGATGGATCCCTATACCGGGCGCGTCCACGCGATGGTTGGCGGCTTCTCCTACGACGAGAGCGAGTTCAATCGCGCGACGCAGGCCCAGCGCCAGCCCGGCTCCTCGTTCAAGCCGATCGTTTACTCGGCGGCGCTCGACAACGGCTACACCCCGTCCTCGATCGTGCAGGATTCGCCGATCACCATCGAAGCCGGTCCGGGCCAGGAGGCCTGGACGCCCTCGAACTACGACGGCAAGTCCGGCGGGCCGCACACGCTCCGCTACGGGATCGAGCATTCGAAGAACCTGATGACCGTGCGGCTGGCCAAGGACGTCGGCATGCCGCTCATCGCGGAATATGCCCGCCGCTTCGGCGTCTACGACGACCTCTTGCCGGTTCTGCCGATGTCGCTCGGCGCCGGCGAGACGACGGTGATGCGCATGGTCACCGCCTACTCGATGCTGGCCAATGGCGGGCGGCGCATCCGCCCGACGCTGATCGACCGCATCCAGGACCGCATCGGCGAGACGATCTACCGGCACGACAACCGCAAATGCGTCGGCTGCGACGCCGAGAAGTGGTCGGGCCAGGACGAACCGAAGCTCGTCGACGATTCCGAGCAGGTGCTCGACCCGCTGACCGCCTACCAGATGGTCTCGATCATGGAGGGTGTGGTCCAGCGCGGCACCGCCACCATCCTGAAGCAGATCGGCAAGCCGCTCGCCGGCAAGACCGGCACGACGAACGATGCCAAGGACGCGTGGTTCGTGGGCTTCTCGCCGGACCTCGCCGTCGGCGTCTATATCGGCTTCGACAAGCCGCGCTCGCTCGGCGACCGGGCAACGGGCGGCGGCCTCGCGGCTCCGATCGCGCTCGACTTCCTGAAGCAGGCGCTCAAGGACAAGCCGCCCACGCCGTTCCGCGTGCCTCCGGGCATCAAGCTGATCCGCGTCAACGTCGCCTCCGGCATGCGCGCCGGCTCGGGCGAGGGCGGCGGCACGATCCTCGAGGCCTTCAAGCCGGGCACCGCCCCGCCCGACGCCTACGTGGCCCAGCCGGCCGCCCCGCCGGCCGGCGCCGTCCCGCCGGATGCCGACCGTGCCGCGCAGGCCGGCGGTCTCTACTGAGGTCGCCGCGGGTCGGCCGCGCGAGGCGAGGCATCATGTCGGGCGGCACCGTTCGGATCAGCTTCGACCGCCTCGCGGCGCCGCTCGTCCAGACGCCCCAGGGCACGGCGCTCGGCATCGGCGGTTTCGTCCACCATTGGTCCGAGCGGCTTGCCGGCCTGCGGTTGTATCTGATCCAGGGCGAGCACCGCGTCGAGGCGGGCCGCGTCTTCCTGCAGACCGACCTTCTCGGGCCGTTCCAGGCGGCTGCCGGCGACCGGCTCGACGGCGGCTTCTACGCGTCGGCCGTGTTCCCGGCGGATCCCGGCCTGCACGGCGGCCCGGTCCGGATCGAGGCGACGCTCGTCTGGCGCAGTGGCGGCGAGGCGATCCTGACCGTTGGCAGCGTCGACCTCATCCGCATCGACCCGCTGCCCGATCCCGCCGGCATCGCAGGCCGCTCGGTCGGCATCGCGATGGCGACCTACAACCCGGATTCCGAGCTGTTCGCAGGGCAGATCGCCTCGATCCGGGCGCAGACCCACGCGGACTGGATCTGCGTGATCTCGGATGACGGCTCGGCGGCATCCTGCCGCCAGATGATCGAGGCGACGATCGCGGGCGATCCGCGTTTCCGGCTGCTGCCGCCTGGGCCCAATCTCGGCTTCTACCGCAACTTCGAACGGGCCTGCGCGGCGCTGCCCAGCGGCTGCGCCTTCGTGGCCTTCAGCGATCAGGACGATCAATGGCTGCCGGACCGGCTGAGCCGGCAGCTCGACGTGATCGCTCAGCTGCCGTTCGGCTGCTGTTACTCGGACCTCGAGATCGCGAGCCGCGACGGCGAGACCCTGTCGGGCACGTTCTGGATCAACCGCAAGGCCCGCTACGGAAGCCTCGCGGGGCTTCTCCTGGCCAATGTCGTCACCGGCATGACCATCCTCGCCCGCCGCGACCTGATCGCGCGTGCCCTGCCGTTTCCCGCGACCCCGAACCTGACCTATCACGACCACTGGATCGCCCTGGTGGCCGAGCGGCATCGTGGCCTTCGCTACTTGGGCCAACCCCTGGTGCGCTATATCCAGCACGGCGCGAACCACACGGGGGCGCTCGGGCGCTGGCCGGGGGTCGCCTTCATCACCCGCCAGGCGCTGCGCCGAATCGATCGCTTCTACCGCGTGGGACTGCGCGGCCGGAAGCCGCGTGAGGCGCTTCGCGAATCCTCCATCCACCATTGGCTTGTCCTCGAGCCGACCCGGCTGCGCGTTCTGGCGGATCGGCTCCAGGCAGCCCCAGGTCTCAAGCCGGCGCGAAACCGAGCCGTGAGCCGCCTCTGCCGCGGCTTCGGCCCCGTCGCCTTCGCCGCCTCGGGCGCCGATTGGGGCGACCATTATCGACGTGCCTACGCGATCGAGCTCGGCCTCGGGGCTTTCCTCGGCTCCTGCGTGCGGCTGCTCGCTCGCCGCGGCTGGATCAACGGCGACACGCCGGGCCTGCCCGATCCGCTCCGGAACGCGTGACCGCCCGCCGGGCGGCGATGTTTTCCCAGGGCGGCGAAGACCCGCTAGAAGGGCGTCCGCCCGGGCTCTCGCCGCTGACCCGGGCGCGTCCTGAGACCGTCTGGCAGAAGAGTCGACGTTTGAATCCGCTGAAGCCCTTGCACCGGTGGCTCGGACGGCGCCGGGATGCCGCGCCGTTCTTCACCATCTTCAACAGCGGCGTGCTGGTCGAGCTGCTGCCGTCCCAGGGGGCCGATGCTGTTGCCATCACGGTCCAAGCGGATCGCGCAGCGCCGCGGACCGTGCCGATCGCGCGCGTGGTCCGGTCCGACCGCGGGCTGATCGCCGTCGCAAAGCTCGAATCCGAGCTGTTCTCAAGACCCGGCACCTGCACGCTCGGCGTGGCGATCCGCGGGCGCCTGCGCCGCCGTCGGTTCGAGATTGGCCCGGGCTGCTATTGCGCCCATATCGACGGGGTACGCGACTCGGCGCTCGAAGGATGGATCTCCCCGCTCTTCCCGGGCGGGAAGCCGGACATCTCTCTTCTCGTGGATGGCGTTCCGGGAGGATCAGCGCGGCTCGACCGGCTCCGTCCGGAGCTGATCGGTTTCAGCGGTCAGGGCGGCTGGGACGGTTTTCGGCTGCCCCTGCCGCGCGGGGCCCTCGACGGGCGCCCGCACCGGCTCGGGGTGCGGGCCGGTGCGGCCGAGTTCGACTTCGGCGAATGGACCTCGAAGCCGCGCTTCCACGTCGACTCCGCCGAGCCCGACCGCCTGTCCGGCTGGTTCTTCGACGAGGCGGCCTGCGACGCGCCGGCGACCCTGCGCATCGTCGCCGAGGGCCGGACGGTGGCGCGCATCGGGACGGGCTTCCGCGCCGATCTCAAGGCCGTGTTCGGGCGCGAGGCGGCGGGCTTCGTCTTTCGAGGCTGCGCCGTCGCGCCGGGCAGCACCCTCGTCGCGGGGCCTGAGGGTTCTGAGATAGTCCTGGGACGGTTCGAAGGGCTGACGCAGGCCGATCGCGTGGCGAGGCAGCGCGCCGCTGCACAGGATTACCTCGCGATGCCGGGTCCGCCGGCGGCGAGCCGGGCTGAGCGGGAAGCGATCCGCGGCGCGATCGTCGCGATCGAGCGGGCCGATCCGGAGACGCGGCTGGCGTTCCAGGCCGGTCCCGATCCGGCACCGCCGCGTCGGATGCGAGAAGGAGGCGAACGCGACGAGCCGGGCCCGATCCCACGGGTCTGCGTCATCGTGCCGGTCCAGGGCGAGGCCGCCGATCTGGGGCGTTGCCTCGAAGCCCTGACACCCCAGCTCGATCCGGGTCGGATGCGCGCCATCGTGATGCATGATCGCGTGCCCGAGCCTTCGGGCGGGACGGATCCGGCCGATCAGGGCGCCGAAGGGCCTCCGGGACTGACGATCCTCCATCAGCCCGATGCCCCCGGCTGGTCCGCGCTGGCCAACCGTGCGATCGCCCTTCTGGAACCCGGCGAGGACGCCCTGATTCTCAGCCCGAGCGCGGTGCCGCCGCCCGGATTCGCCGAGCGGCTGGCCCGGCACTGCGGCCGGGCTTCCATCGCCACCGTTTCGCCCCTGGCAAACACCGATCTCGGCATCCGCCTGGCCCGTCGTGCCCGTTCGAAGCCGCTCCCGCCGAGCCTCGATGCGGCCGGGATCGATCGCGCCCTGGCGGCTGAGGGGGCAGGGCCGGCGATCCTGCCGGCGGGCGACGCCGCCTGCCTGTACCTTGCCCGCGCGGCCATCGACGATGTCGGGGCCTTCTCCGACGCCTGGACGGGCGCAGCGGCTGCGGTCGCCGATTGGTGCCTGCGCGCGCGGGACCTCGGTTGGCGCCATCTCGGCGCCGCCGACGTCTTCGCGGGCGGTTCCCGTTCGGACGCGATGCGCGACGCGTCCCGCCTGGATCGGCTCTATCCGGAACACGCGGCCGAATGCCGGGCCTTCGCTGCGTCGGACCCGTTCAGTCCCGCGCGCTTGCGCGCCGTGATCCGGCTCCTGGCGGGCCGGGTGCGCCGCCTGTCGCTTCACCTCGCGCATGCGGACACCGAGGAACTCGCACGCTACCTCGCCGATATCCGCAGCCTGCCGCGAGAGCCAGACCACGAGGTCGCGGTCCTCACGGCGGCCGAGGGCCCGCCCGGCGCGCCGCGCCTTCGCCTCGCGCTCGACGGCGCGGGCATCACCGTGCCCCTGGAGCCGGTCGGCTTGGAGGAACTCCTCACGAGCCTGGAGGCGGAGGGTGCCACCGTCACGATCCAGGTGAATTCGCGCCTTGGCTTCCCGAGCGAGTTCCTGAGGCATCTTCAATCGGGCGCGCGGCCCTACACGGTGCGCCTTCACGATTTCCAGTGGTATTGCCCGAGAGTGGACCTGATCGATGGGCGAAACGCCTATTGCGGCGAACCGCCGCCGGCGGTTTGCCAGACCTGCATCGCGAGCGGAATCCGCCACACCTTCGCCGATGAGGGCGCGCTGATCGACAGCGATCTCGAGGCTTGGCTCGCCTTCAATGCAGGGTTCCTGAAAGGGGCGGAGCACATTCTCGCGCCCTGCCGGGACACCGCCAACCGATACGCGGGGCGGATGGGCCTTCAGACCATCGCGGTGCTGCCGCACCCGGAGCCCGATCCGCCCACCACGGTCGGTGTGGTGGGACGCCGAGCCGCCGGCGTCGGCGGATTGCGGGTCGCCGTGGTCGGCGCGCGCCACCGCCGGGACGGCTCAGACCTGATCCGCAAGCTCGCCGAGCGTGCGGCCCAGGAGGAGGCGCCGCTGTTCCTGGTCGTCCTCGGAGCCGTTCCGGATGCCGAGGCGCTGGTGCGCCACGGCAACGCTTCGGTGGCCGCTCCCTGCGAGGCGGCGGATCTGCGGGCCCAGCTTCGAGCCGCCGACCCCGATCTCGTCTTTCTGCCGAGCCTGTGGCCACAGCCGCATTCCTACGCGCTGTCGGAGGTGTGGGAGGCGGGTTACCCGATCCTCGCCTTCGATCTCGGTGAAGCGGCCGACCGCATCCGGGACCATGGCGGCGGCCTCCTGATCCCGCCGACGCGCGACACGCGCGAACTCCTCGCGCATCTCCTCGCCGCCCGCGATCGGCTCGGCGAGATCGCGCCGCCCGCCCCGCGGCCGTTGCGTCGGCCATCGCTGGCCGATTACGAGCGGACGATCGCCTCCGCCTCGCCCTGATCCGCTAGGCGCCGCCGGGGCTTGAGGACGGCGAGCGCCGGCCGCTCGATGGAAAGATGGTAGATCAACCCGCAGGCGACACCGAGCAGGATGCAGAGGGCGAGGCTCGCGGGCCAGGAGCGGAGGCCCTCGAACCGGCCGGCGATGCGCGCGGCGAGCGACGCCAGCGGGTTGTGCACCAGGTAGATCGCGTAGGAGGCATTTCCGAGGAGGATCAGCCAGCCCGGCACCGCGAGGCGGCCGGCGCGCTCGAGCCAGGCGGCGCCGACCACCAGGAAGGCCACCGCGAAGCCGAAGCCCATGCGACCGGGCCCCGCCGGATCGACGCCCAGCGCGAAAAATCCGAGGAGCCCCGCCGTTCCGATCGCGATTGCGGGAAGGGCCCAGCGCGGCGGGGCCGCACGGTAGGCGAGCGCCGCGAGCAGGCCGGCGACGAATTCCGCGTTGATCGGCGCGAACAGGCTCAGCCAGCTCGGTGCCGCGATCGACGTCTGAAGCCCGAGCCCGATCCCGGCGAGGATCAGGCCGACCCACGCGGCCACGATCCAGGCGAATCCCCGGACGAAGTAGGAGAGCAGGAAGATCCCGTAGAACATCATCTCGTGGACGAGGGTCCAGGCTGCCGCCAGCGCGGGGGGCGAGCCCGTCGGCAGCAGCGTGAGCGACGTGACGAGGCTCCAGTCGCGCTGGCTGCCCGAGATCTGCGGCAGCGCGAGGTAGAGCCCGATCAACCCGAGCGAGACGGGCAGGTAGGGCACGTAGATGCGCGTCAGGCGCTTCACCGCGTAGGCGCGCGCCGTCGCCGGCCCCATCGGGTCGTCTCGGTGGGCGTGCAGGATGATGAAGCCGCTCAGCACGAAGAAGAAGTCGACCCCGAAGGCGCCGCGCTCGAAGGCGTAGAAGGCGCCCGCGGGAAGCGCCTCGGCGTAGTCGCGCGTCGCGATGGCCGAATGGTAGGCCACGATGGCGAGCGCCGCGAGCGCCCGGCCCGCCTGCAGCACGGTGATGACCCTGTCGCGTTCCCGAGCCATCCCGCCGCCCTGCCGGTCCATCATCCCATCAATAGCATTGCGGGAGCCGGACTCCTGTATCCGACCGGCCACCCCGAATAGGTCGGTGGCACCTGGGGATGAACATCCTCAGAACGCGGCGCGCAGTCCGCCGAAGACGCTGCGCCCGTTACCCGGATAGAAGGCGGCGAGCGCCGCCGCCCCGCCCACTGTCGCGGCCGCGTTCGTGACCACCGAGATGTCCGAGACGTAATGGGCATTCGTGAGGTTGCGGGCATCGACGAAGAGCGACACGCCGTTGGCGAAGTCGATCCCGGTCCGGACGTTGAACAGGGCGTAGCCCGGCACCTGCAAGGTGTTGGCCTGGTCGGCATAGGCCCCCTGCGGCACCCAGTCGACGGAGGGCGCGAGGTAGAAGCCGCTCGGATGCGCGTAGGTCAGGACCGTGCGCAGCACGTCCCGCGGGATGCCGGCGATCTGGTTGTTGCCGAAGACCGGGTCGTTGACGAAGCGGAAGTCGTTGTGGGTCCAGATCTGGCTCACCGTGAGCGTATCGCCCTGGGCCGCCAACGCGCGGGCGAGTTCCAGGCTGACCGCAGCCTCGACGCCCTGGTGGCGGGTGCGCGGGGCGTTGAAGGTCGCGGCCGGGATGCCGAGGCCCGGATTGACCGAGAAGTTGATCAGCTCGTCCCGGATCTCCGAGCGGTAGAGGGTCACGTCCCAGGTCAGCCGGTCGATCCGCCCGCGGGTGCCCGCCTCGTAGGTCCAGGCGCGCTGGGCCTGCAGCGGCACGAAGGTGGTGTTGAGGGTGTTCTGCTGCACGAGGTCGGTGAAGTCCGGCACGTCGCGCGAGCGCGTGATATCGCCGAAGACCTGGATGTCGGGCAGCGGTTGCCAGAGCAGGCCGATCTTGGGGTTGACGCCCTCGTAGGTCACGTCGGCGAAGGAGGGAAACTGGCTCGTGCCCGTGAAGCCGCCCTTGTTGCTGTAGGTGCGGTTCGAGGAGAACAGCTTCGCCCCTGTCATCAGGGCGACCTCCGGCAGGAACCAGAAACGGTTCTCGCCATAGGCCTCGAGGTTCGAGGCGCTCTGGACCGAGTTCAAGGTCTGGGCGCCGCGCTGGCCCGCGATGTTGACGAATTGCAGCGCCGAGGTCTGCCCCGCGAAGGCGCGAAGTCCCAGGATCACGTCGTCGCGAAAACCCGCGACGTCGAAGCTGCCCGACCAGTGGGGCGCGATGCCGTAGGTCCAGCCGCCCTGGTCGATCACCTGGAAGATCGGGTGGTAGAGCGACTTGTGGATCGCCCAGCTGTCGATGTCGAGCCGGCCGACATCGAGCGCGAAGGAGGTGCGGTTGGCGATCCGTTCGGTCTCGACCTTGCGGGACTGGTTGCCGGTGATCGCGGTCGGGTTGGCGAGTGTCGGATTGTTCAACGCGTTGAACAGGGTCAGCGTGCCGGGCAGCTTCTGGTCGGTCAGGTAGACCCCGGCATAGAACCGGGTCTCGACGCCCGGCGCGAGCTTGTAGCCGAGATTGGCGTTGAAGTTCTGGGTGCGCTGGGTCTCGTGGATGCGGTAGCCGTCGGAATTGGTGAGCGTGCCGTTGATCAGGAAATCGGCCGGCCCCGAGATGCGCGAGAACTGGAAGTTCTCGCGGATCGTGTTGAACGAGCCCCCGTCGATGCGCAGGATGTTCGGCGCGAAGGCCGTGTAGGCGGTCGGCGTCACGAAGTTGATCGCGCCGCCGAGCGTCGTTGCTCCGAAGGCCAGGGCGTTGCCGCCCTTGTAGACCTCGACCGAGCGCAGGGAGAGCGGGTCGATCTGATAGAAGTCGCCGCTGCCGTCGGCGAGGTTGAGGGGGATGGCGTCCTGCAGGAGCTCGATCCCGCGCAGGTGGAAGCCTCGGCTGACGCCGGAGCCGCGCACCGACAGGCGCAACTCCTGCCCGTAGCGCTCCTCGACATAGACGCCCGGCACGTCCTTGAGGACGTCCCGCAGCGTGTTGGCGTAGCGGTCTTGGAAGCTCTTGGCATCGACGAAGGCCACCGAGCCGACGGTCGCGTTCACGGCGGCGCGCTGCTCGGCAACGCTCGGCACCGTGAGCGAGCCGGCGGCGACGGCGGTTCCGCTGACGGAGAGTTCGGGTAGCTCGGCGCTGGCGGTCGATTCGGCCTGCGCCCGGGGCGCCGCCGGCAGGAGGAGGGCGAGCGCCAGGGCGCCCGCGCGGGTCGGGGAAGGCATGAGATGGGCTCCGGACGGCGCCCGGCCATGCCGGGGGCTTGCGCGTCCATGCGAGGTCGGTCGGCACGCGCGAGCCGCGCGCGAACGAGACGAATGTCTTCTCTCCGGAGCGGAGAGAGGACGGCCACGTGGCGGCCTCAGTGGTGGTGGTGCCCGCCCGCGGCCTCGCCGCCGGGCGCCTGCGCACCGATCGGCGCGACCGAGAAGGTCACCGGCACGGTGCCGGCGCGCGCGAAGGTCAGGGTGCCTTGCACCGTCTCGCCAGCCTTCGGGCCCGCCTTCAGGTCGAGGAACATCAGGTGGAGCCCGCCGGGCTTCAGCTCGACGGTCTCGCCGGGCTTGATGGTCAGGCCGCCCTCGACGGCGGCCATCCGCATCACGCCGCCCTCCATCGACATGGAGTGGATCTCGCCGCGATCCGCGATCGGAATCGATGCGCCGGTCAGCGTGTCGGGCGCGGTGCCGGCATTGGTGATGCGGACGTAGCCGCCTGCGACCTTGGCACCTCCGGGCGTCGCACGCATCCAGGGCGTCTCGATCGCGAGGTCACCCGCCTTCACGGCGGCGGGCGCTGGGCCCTTCTGCGGAGCGGCGACGATCAGGACGCCGGGGGCCGGCGCCTTGAGGTCGCGCGCGCTCTGTCCGGCGGCCGGGATCTCGCTCCAGCGATAGCTGCCCGTGCGGCAATCCTGCTCGACCGGGAAATAGACCGTGCTGCCGGGCGCGAAGGCGTCGGAAACGCGGGCGAAGAAGGTGAACTCGTCGATCTGGTCGTCCGGCAGCTCGCCGCCGCTCCAAGTGATCGTCTTCACGCCCTCGCTCACGGTACCGTGGAAGGAAGGATAGGGCCGCTCATAGGCGCCCCGCGCGATGGCGATCTGCCAGCCGGGCTTCGGCATGGGCTTGGCGCCGACGATGCCCTCGGGGATCGTCACGCTGACCCGCGTGGTCGGCTTGCCGTCGCAGCCGTGCATGATCTGGACGACGCCGCGATAGGCGGTGTTCGGGCTCGCCTCCTTGCGCTCGAGCGTGGCGTGCGCGAGGGCGGCGGTGGTCGAGGCGGTGAGGAACAGGGCGGCGTAGAGCTCGGCCCGGGGAACGCGATGCATGGTGGGACGTCCGTCTGTCTGAAGGGATCGGGCGGGATCGATTCAGGTGACGGGAGGTCCCCGCGGATGAGCGATCGTGTTGGGGGGCGCCCGCGCGGCGACCGCGTCGGACGCATGCCAGCTGACCCTGGTGACGTTGCGCAGCGACCAGGCGAGCCCGACGCCTACGGGCCGCGGCGGCTCGGCGCTTCCGGCGAGGGGGGCGGCCGTGCAGCAATCACCGTGATGGGCCGGAAGCGGTGTGCCCGGGCCCGGATCGGCAAGCCCGGTCTCGGCCGCGTGCAGGCAGAGCACGCCGTCCGGGCCGCCGCCCTGGATCGGCATCAGGCCTCCCAGGAAGGCCTGGAGCACGAACGCGTAGAGCGCGACCACCGCGGTGATCGCGCGCAAACGGCCCGTCCTCGTGTTGCCTGGAACCATGGGCGCATCTTTAGGGGATGGGCGGCCGATGCGCCATTGTTGCCACACCGGGCCCAGCAGCGCTGTTGCCGCAGGGCCGCACCGCCGGTCCGTGTGCGCTCCAGCACAGCCACGCCTTAATCTGGCCCGGAGAGCATGGGTTCTTAACTGTACCGCGACACCTTGAGGGCATGGGGATCACGGCGCGTTGACGTCCCACCCGCGATCCAGACTTGCTCCAGCCATGGACCAGAGCTTCCGACCGATGCTGACACAGGCTCACACCCACCGCGCGCTCGGCTTCGCCCTTCTCGCCACGGCCGCCCTCGTCGGCCACACGGCGATCGCCCGTGAGCAGGGCGGCTTCGCCCAGGCCGAGTGGGCGCAGGACTACGCCTCGCCCGCCGGCATGCAGGTGCAGCGCTCCTCGACGCCGATCCTGTCGCCCCAGACGGTTGCGGCGACCGAGCAGATGATCGAGCGCTACAAGGACATCGTCGCCCGCGGCGGCTGGCGACCGGTCTCCGGCGCCGACCGTCTGCGCATCGGCGGGCGCGGACCCGCGGTCGCGGCCGTGCGCCAGCGCCTGATCGTCACGGGCGACCTCGATCCGGTCTCGGGCGGCTCGGGCGTCTACGATTCCTACGTGGCCGCGGCCGTGAAGCGCTTCCAGGCCCGCCACGGCCTCAGCCAGACCGGCACGATGAGCATGGCCACGCAGCAGGCCATGAACGTGCCGGCGGATGTGCGCCTGCGCCAGCTCGAGATCAACGCGGTGCGGCTGCGCTCCTATTCGGGCAATCTCGGCCAACGCTTCGTCATCACCAACATCCCGGCGGCCCTCGTCCAGACCGTCGAGAACGGTCAGGTCGTGACGCTGCACGCCGCGGGCGTCGGCAAGATCGACCGCCAGTCGCCGATCATGAACACCAAGGCGACGCAGATCAATTTCAATCCCTTCTGGACGGTCCCGGCTTCGATCGTGAAGAAGGACCTCATTCCGAAGATGCAGAAGGACCCGAACTACCTCACCGAGAACAAGATCCGCATCTTCTCGGGCGAGACCGAGATCTCGCCGGCCTCGGTGAACTGGAACTCGGACGAGGGCACGCGCTATCGCTACCGCCAGGATTCGGGCGCCGACTTCAACTCGATGGGCATCGTGCGCATCAACATCCCGAACCCCTACGGCGTGTTCATGCACGACACGAACACCAAGGGTGTGTTCGGCGACGATTTCCGCTTCATCTCCTCGGGCTGCGTGCGCGTGCAGAACGTGCGCGAGTACATCACCTGGCTTCTCAAGGACACGCCCGGCTGGGGCCGCGCCGAGGTCGAGCAGGCGATCGAGAGCGGCAAGCGCGTCGACGCAACGCTCAGCACCCCGGTGCCCGTCTACTGGACCTACATCACCGCCTGGGCGACGCCGGACGGCCTCGTGCAGTTCCGCGACGACATCTACAAGCGCGACGGCGTCAACGTGCCATCGACCGTCTCGGCGCCGACGCCGGTGGCGAGCGCGCAGTCGACGGTGCCGGAGAGCTTCGAGCCGGGCGACGAGGAGAACTGAGGCCCTGCGCGTCAAGGCGGTGCGGATGAAGCCGCACCGTCCTTTGCGACGGTAGCCCGATCTAGCCTGGGACGCAGACCCGATCGCGAAGATGTCTCCCGGCTTATGATGCTGCGATTGCTATAATATGGACGATCACGTTCGTTTCTTGGCGGCGGCCAGTGCCTCGATTTTCGGGAGGGTATCGATCGCCGCCTGTGCGTGGCGAGCTGCCGCGATCGGATGGAGGACAAGGCTCTCCTGCGGGTCGAAGACGATGCCGTTGACCGCCTTGGCATAGGCTGCGGCGCAGACCCAGGCGCCGATGAAGCCCGGCAACGTATTCCAGTAAAGGGCGAAGGCGTGCGTCCAGGGGCCGCCGAGATCAACGTCATCGTAGGTTTCAATGACGTCGTCGCGGTCGATGGGTCCGAATTCGAACCCGACTTCACGATCGCTCCAAACCGCGGGGAGATGCCCCTTCGACGACATCAATTCCCGGCTCGATTCGATGCGAACCGGAAATCCAAGATCATTAATATGACGCTGCCATTCACTCACGGAATGAATGACTTTGTCGCAAAATATGTATGCTTCGAATGACATATTGGCTCCGTCGCTTTCGGCTGCAAGATTGTATTCGACATTTATTATTTTCGCAGATTACGCCTTTCGACGGTAAAGCGTCGAGATAATCTGTTTCACGCTGATGCCCCGAATAACGTGAATTTCGATGATCGGCACGTCAGCGCCGACACCCGCGCCAGCTCGGATTTCTGTTGCGCGCGCTTTCGTGAGTCGCGCATTTCCAGTCTTGATGTCCCAGATCGCCAAGATTCGCCCATTTGTGCCTTGGGCATCCCGTAGAATGACATCTGTTCGGACGCTGCCATCCAAGCCATATCTCACGAGGTCGCCGGCGCTGAAACTTTGCTCAACCCCATCCTTCCCAATTCCCGGAATGTCCAACTCCCTGATACGAGTTCCGGAAGCTGTATGAACATAAATACCGTAAAGCGGGCCGGCTCCAGGGCCCATCGTTTCGACCACTTCCTTGACAATATCAATAAGCATATCGGTTTTCGCATCGATTTTTGGGTCACCGGTCCGATCGCGCCTGACGACCTGAACGCTGGAGCCGCCCTGAAGGCACCAACGTCCGCACTCGTCTCTCGGTTGATCAGGATTGAAGTTGGCCTTTGTGCTTACAATAGATTGCAGCTTGATTATTTTCAATTTTAGATTGAGATAAGAGAGTTCTAGATCTATTTGGTTGATCTCGGTCTGATCAAGCATCGCATCGACTCCAGCCGAGGGTCGAGGCTTAACATAAATTCCTATGAAATTTAATATATTCCTTGACTGAGCCGTGCGCTCTTGTCAGCCTCCGCACTTCATTTTTTTTTAAGCCAGCGGCAAATTCACCTGTGCTTGGCCTGGCATCCCAGCCCGTGTAGATATCCTGGCTTGAACGCCCGCCCGTGCACGCCGACGGGTCAGCCGGGTGCGTCACCCGATCATAAGAGCAAGAGGCCATCCATGACCGCCGGTACCCTCGCCGACAAGCATTTCTCGAACACGTTCTTCTCCGCGTCGCTCGCCGAGGCCGATCCCGAGATCGCCAAGGCGGTCGAGCAGGAACTCGGCCGCCAGCAGCACGAGATCGAGCTGATCGCCTCCGAGAACATCGTCTCGCGCGCCGTCCTCGAGGCGCAGGGTTCGGTGCTCACGAACAAGTACGCCGAGGGCTACCCTGGCCGGCGCTACTACGGCGGCTGCCAGTTCGTCGACGTCGCCGAGAATCTCGCGATCGAGCGCGCCAAGCGCCTGTTCGGCTGCGCCTTCGCCAATGTCCAGCCGAACTCGGGCTCCCAGGCCAACCAGGGCGTGTTCATGGCCCTGATGCAGCCCGGCGACACCTTCATGGGCCTCGACCTCGCGGCCGGCGGCCACCTCACCCACGGCGCGCCGCCGAACGTCTCCGGCAAGTGGTTCAAGCCCGTGTCCTACACGGTGCGCGAGAGCGACATGCGCATCGACATGGAGCAGGTCGAGCGCCTCGCCCATGAGCACAAGCCGAAGGTGATCATCGCGGGTGGCTCGGGCTATCCGCGTCACTGGGACTTCGCGAAGTTCCGCGAGATCGCGGACGCGGTCGGCGCCTATTTCTTCGTGGACATGGCCCATTTCGCGGGCCTCGTGGCGGCCGGCGTGCACCCGTCGCCGTTCCCGCACGCGCACGTGGCCACCACGACCACGCACAAGACCCTACGCGGTCCGCGCGGCGGCATGATCCTGACGAACGACGAGGCGCTCGCCAAGAAGTTCAACTCGGCGATCTTCCCGGGCCTGCAGGGCGGCCCGCTCATGCACGTCATCGCCGGCAAGGCGGTGGCCTTCGGCGAGGCCCTCAAGCCCGAGTTCAAGGTCTACGCGCGTCAGGTCATCGAGAACGCGAAGGCGCTCGCCGACACGATCATCTCGGGCGGCTACGACATCACCTCGGGCGGGACCGACAACCACCTGATGCTGGTGGACCTGCGCAAGAAGGGCCTCACCGGCAAGGCGGCGGAGGCCGCGCTCTCGCGGGCCGACATCACCTGCAACAAGAACGGCGTGCCATTCGACCCGCAGAAGCCGACGGTCACCTCGGGCATCCGCCTGGGCACCCCGGCCGGCACCTCCCGCGGCTTCGGCGTCGCCGAGTTCAAGCAGATCGGCGGATTCATCGTCGAGGTGCTGGACGGCCTCGCCGCGAAGGGCGAGACGGGCGATGCCGAGGTCGAGGCCCGCGTCAAGGACAAGGTGCACGAGCTCACCCGGCGCTTCCCGATCTACGGCTGAGGCTCCAGCCTTCCGAGAGGACGTGGCCGGCGGCTTGACCTTCCGGCCAGGCATTCTCCACGTTAGAGAACGGCCGCGGATCGGTGATCCGCGGCCGTTGTCGTTTGTTCCACGAGGGTTTCCGCCCGATGCGCTGTCCCTATTGCGGCGGCTCCGACACGCAGGTGAAGGACTCGCGCCCGAGCGAGGACGGCGCCGCGATCCGCCGCCGCCGGGTCTGCCCCGATTGCGCGGGCCGCTTCACCACCTTCGAGCGGGTGCAGCTGCGCGAGCTCTCCGTGCTGAAGCGCTCGGGCAAGCGCGTGCCCTTCGACCGTGACAAGCTGCAGCGCTCGATCGACGTGGCCCTGCGCAAGCGGCCGGTCGATCCGGAGCGGATCGAGCGCCTCGTCAGCGGCATCACCCGCCAGCTGGAGAGCGGCGGCGAGGCCGAGGTGACGAGCGAGGCCATTGGCGAGCTCGTGATGGAGGGGCTGAAGGGGCTCGACGACGTGGCCTATGTGCGCTTCGCCTCCGTCTACAAGAATTTCCGCGAGGCCAAGGATTTCGAGGACCTGCTCGGCACGCTGGCCGAGACCGGTGGCCTGCCGGAGCCCGAGTCCACCACCGGCCGGCGCAGAGCGCGGGCGCGCCCGTGAGCGGCTCCGTGACCGCGGCCGATCTTCGCTTCATGCACCTCGCTCTGGCGCTCGGGCGGCGCAATCTCGGGCGCAGCTGGCCGAACCCCTCGGTTGGCGCCGTCGTGGTCGCGGGCGAGCCCGGCCGGGAGCGCATCGTCGGGCAGGGCGTCACGGCCCCCGGAGGCCGCCCCCATGCCGAGCCTCTGGCGCTCGCCATGGCTGGCGATGCGGCGCGCGGGGCGACGCTCTACGTGACGCTGGAGCCCTGCTCGCATCACGGCCGCACGCCGCCCTGCACCGAGGCGATCGTCGCGAGCGGCCTTGCCCGCGTGGTCTCGGCGATCGAGGATCCCGATCCCCGGGTGGCGGGCCGCGGCCACGATCTCCTGCGCGCCGCCGGGATCGCCGTGACGGCGGAGGTGCTGCGTGCGGAGGCCCGTCGCGACCATCTCGGCCATATCCTGAGGGCGACCGAGCGGCGGCCGATGGTTGCTCTCAAGCTCGCCCGCACCCGGGACGGGTTTGCGGCGGGGGCGCCGAAGCAGCGCCTGCGGATCACCGGCCCGATCGCCGACGGGGCGGTGCATCTCTGGCGCGCGCATGCCGATGCCATCATGGTGGGGATCGGCACGGCACGCGCCGACGACCCCTCGCTCACGGTCCGGTTGCCGGGACTGTCCGACCGCTCGCCGCTCCGGGTGATCCTCGATTCGCAGCTGCGCCTGACGCCGGCGAGCGCTCTGGTCCGGGCGGCGCGCGACGTGCCGACCCTCGTCATCACGACGCGCGCGGCGCCGACGCACGCCAAGAGGACGCTGACGACCTTCGGAGCCGAGGTCCTTTGTATGGCGGCCGACGCGGCGGGCCGGGTCGACCTGCGGGCGGCGCTGACGGCGCTCGCGGAACGCGGCATAACCCGGATCTGCAGCGAGGGGGGGCCCTATCTGGCGAATGCGCTGGCGGCGGCCGACCTCGTCGACGTCTGCACGCTGATCACCGGCCCGGAGCCCCTCGGCGGAGACGGGCTTCCGGCGGTCGGGCCGGCCCTGGCGCGGGCGCTCGGCGACGGCCGCCTGCGCGCGGTCGAGACCCTCGACCTCGGTCCCGACCGGGCCGTCACCTACGAGCGGAGCCTCTGATGTTCACCGGTCTCGTCTCGGACGTCGGAACAATTCATGAAATCAGCGGCGATGACCGGTTGCGCCGGCTCGCGATCCGGTCGCATTACGATCCGGCCTCGATCGCGCTCGGCGCCTCGATCGCCTGCTCGGGTCCCTGCCTGACGGCGGTGGCGGTCGAGCCCGCCGAGGGTGGCGCGATCTTCGCCGTCGACGCGGCGGCCGAGACGCTCGCCCGGACCACGGTCGGGTCCTGGCGAGTGGGCACCCGCATCAACCTCGAGCGCTCCCTCCGGATCGGCGACGAGCTCGGCGGGCACCTCGTCACCGGCCACGTGGACGGGCTCGCCGAGATCGTCGCCCGCGAGAGCGTGACGGGCGGGGAGGGGGATCTGGGCGCGAGCGAGCGCTTCACCCTGCGGGCGCCGGGCCCTCTCGCGAAGTTCATCGCCGAGAAGGGCTCGGTCTGCCTCGACGGCACCTCGCTCACGGTGAACGGCGTCGCGGGCGATCTCTTCTCCGTGCTGCTGATCCCCCACACCCTGCTGGTGACCACTTGGGGCGAGCGCCGGCAGGGCGACCGGCTCAACCTCGAGGTCGACCTCATCGCCCGCTACGCCGCCCGCCTGAGCGAGGCCCGCACGGCGACCGGGCCGGGCTGACCCGGCCCACATCGACGCGGGCGCCGAGGCCGCGCTTGTGATGCGCCGACCTTCGGTCTAGTGCTCGCCTCCCGCCACCGGCCCCGCAGCGATTCCGCGATCGGCCGGCGCGGGCAAGGACGCGCCGGCAACGATCCGGACGGGACATGCGGGGGAAGCGGCCGGCCTGGGCGCGACGTTTTCCATCCACGAAGGCCACGATGGTTTCGACTGCACCCAACCCCCGCCCCGATCCGAGGCCGGACCCCGCCCTCAGGGGCGCGCGCGTCCTCGTGGTAGAGGGCCGCTTCTACGACCACATCGCCGACGCGCTCCTGGCGGGCGCCGAGGCGGCCATCGAGGCGGTGGGCGGGCAGTCCGTCACCGTGACCGTGCCGGGCGCCCTGGAGATCCCCGCCGCGATCGCGATCCTGGTCGACGCGGCCGAGCGCGCGGGCGAGCCCTACGACGCCGCGGTGGCGCTCGGCTGCGTGATCCGGGGCGAGACGGGGCATTACGACATCGTGGCCGGCGAGAGCGCGCGCGCACTCATGGACCTGTCGGTCGCCCTGCGGCTCCCGCTCGGCAACGGCATCCTGACGGTCGAGACAGAGGCGCAGGCGCTGGCGCGGGCCCGCGTCGAAGAGATGAACAAGGGCGGCGGGGCGGCCGAGGCGGCGCTCGCCGTGCTCGCCCTGAAGCGGGCGGCCTCGGCCGGCCCGGTCGGAGAGGCGTGAGGCGATGAGCAGGCTGAACGAGCGCAGCGGCGCCCGCCTCGCGGTGGTGCAGGCCCTCTACGACATGGAGATCTCCGGCAAGGGCGTGCTCGACGCGCTGGCCGAGTTCGAGGCCTTCTGGATCGGCCGGGAAGTCGACGGGGTCGAGCACCCCGCGGCGGACGCGGCCTTCTTCCGCGATCTCCTGCGGGGCGTCGTCGAGGAGCAGCGCGCGATCGACCCGCAGGTGGACCGGGCGCTGGCGCAGGGCTGGCCGCTCAAGCGGCTCGAGGCGGTGCTGCGCGCCATCCTGCGGGCGGGCGCCTACGAGCTGATGTTCCGGCGCGACGTGCCGGCCCGCTCCGCGATCTCCGAATACGTCGACGTCGCCAACAGCTTCTACACGGGCGACGAGCCCGGCCTCGTCAACGCCGTGCTCGACAAGGTCGCGCGCGAGGTGCGGCCATCCGAGCTCGCGCTGCCGGAGGCTCGGCGCGGGTGATGCGCGGGTGAGCGGCGAGGCGGCCAGCGGGCGTCCGAGCGAGGACGCCCTGATCGCGCGCTACTTCGCGCCGATCGCCGGCCCCGGCGCCGACGCGCTCCGGGACGATGCGGCCGCCCTGACCCCGAGTCCCGGCCACGACCTCGTGCTGACGGCGGACGCGATCGTGGCGGGCATCCACTACTTCGCGGACGATCCGCCCGCCTCGATCGCCCGCAAGGCGCTCGCGGTGAACCTCTCGGACCTCGCCGCTAAGGGGGCGGGCCCGCGCGGCTTCCTGCTCACGCTCGCGCTCCCGCCGGACTGGACGGAGGCGTGGCTCGCGGGCTTCGCCGCCGGGCTCGCCGAGGCGAGCGCCGCCTTCGGCTGCCCGCTCCTCGGGGGCGACACCGTGCGGGCGGCCGGGCCGGCGCTGATCGGCGTGACGGCGATCGGCGAGGTGCCGCGGGGCGGCATGGTTCGCCGCCCGGCGGCCCGGGCGGGCGAGCGGATCTGCGTCACGGGAACGATCGGCGACGCGGCGCTCGGCCTCGCCCTGCGCCTGGCGCCCGATGCGGGCTGGGCGGCGGCGCTCGCACCGGAGGAGCGGGCCCATCTCCTCGACCGCTACCTCCATCCCCGGCCGCGTCTCAGCCTGGCCCCGATCCTGCGCCGTTACGCCGGCGCCGCGATGGACGTGTCGGATGGCCTCGCGGGCGACCTCGCCAAGCTGCTCAGGGCGTCGGCCCGCGGTGGCGCCGTGTCGATCCCGGAGATTCCCCTGTCGACCGCCGCCGCGCGCGCGATCGCCGCCGCGCCGGGCCTCCTCGACACGGCGCTGACCGGGGGCGACGATTACGAGGTCCTGTGCACCGTCGCGCCGGAGAATCTCGCGGAATTCCGGGCCGAGGCGGCGGCGGCCGGGATCGCGGTCGCGGCGATCGGCACCGTCCTGCCCGATCCCGGGCCGCCGGAATTCGCCGGGCGCGAAGGCGTCCCGCGCATCTTCGCGGCGGGTTCGTTCAGCCACTTCTGAGATCCGGGTGACGGGATCACCGATTCCAGGCTCGGGCCGTCCTTCGATCGGGTGCGGGTCCTTCCCCATTTCGGGCCTGGCGGTTCACGCAATACCCGGATCGTGATCCCACCCATCCCCCTCGTCCCGGGGTGCCGCGGACGAGGCACCCCGGGACGAGGGGGATGCAGCATGAGGGGCGGATGGGACGAACGGCTCTGACGAGCCGCGGATCAAATCCGTGGGACCTCGTACGCCGTCCGCTTCGATCAGGCCGGGGAGGAGACCCGCGCCGCGTCGCGCGAGCCCGCGCGGCCGGTCGCGGCCGTCCTGCCCGGACGGCTCGGAGGCAACCATTATGCTGCGATGCAGTATAAATTTCGAGGGATATACTGCACTGCAGCAATAGAGGGTGTTCGAAAGCGGACGCGGTGTTTGCGCTGAGCCGCGAAGTTTGGCAAGCAGGACGCGCACTTCCGGGGAGGAGTGCGCGACCCGAGCGCGACGTCCCGTGGCCGTCCAGGCCAAGCTCGGTAACCACAAGCCAAACGCCAGGCACCATATCCAAGGACGGTAGAATGACCGCATTGCTGCTGATCATCCTGGGCGGGCTCTGCGCCGTCGCCTACGGAATCGTCACGATCAACGACGTGATGAAACGAGACGCCGGGACCCAGCGCATGCAGGAGATCGCGGGAGCGATCGCCGAGGGCGCGCAGGCCTATCTCCGCCGCCAGTACATGACCATCGGTATCGTCGGCATCATCCTCTTCGTCGTCCTCGCCTACTTCCTCGGCATCAAGGTCGCCATCGGCTTCCTCATCGGCGCGGTCCTCTCGGGCGTTGCCGGCTTCATCGGCATGAACGTCTCGGTGCGCGCCAACGTCCGCACGGCGCAGGCGGCCTCCACCTCCCTCGGTGGCGGCCTCGAGGTCGCCTTCAAGTCCGGGGCGGTCACCGGCATGCTGGTGGCCGGCCTCGCGCTCCTCGGGGTCGTCCTCTACTACGCCTACCTGACCCGCTTCGCCGGCCTCGCGCCCGCGAGCCGCGAGGTGATCGACGCTCTCGTGGCGCTCGGCTTCGGCGCCTCTCTGATCTCGATCTTCGCCCGGCTCGGCGGCGGCATCTTCACCAAGGGTGCGGATGTCGGCGGCGACCTCGTCGGCAAGGTCGAGGCCGGCATCCCGGAGGATGACCCGCGCAACCCCGCCACCATCGCCGACAACGTGGGCGACAATGTCGGCGACTGCGCCGGCATGGCGGCCGACCTGTTCGAGACCTACGCGGTGACGGTCGTCGCCACCATGGTGCTCGCCGCGATCTTCTTCGGAGGCCAGACGGAGGTGGCCGGCCGCAACGTCCTCGAGGCGATGATGATCTACCCGCTCGCCATCGGCTCGGCCTGCATCCTGACCTCGATCGCCGGCACCTTCGCGGTGCGCCTCGGCGCCAACCAGTCGATCATGGGCGCGCTCTACAAGGGCCTGATCGCGGCCGGCGTGCTCTCGGTCGGGGCGATCGCGGTGGTCAACGTGCTGCTGTTCGGCGGCCTCGGCACCGAGTTCAGGACGAATACCGGCACCACCTTCACCTCCGGCGGCCTGCTCGGCTGCGCGGTGATCGGGCTCGTCATCACCGCACTGATCGTGGTGATCACCGAGTACTACACCGGCACCAACTATAGGCCGGTCAAGTCGATCGCGGATTCCTCGGTCACCGGCCACGGCACCAACGTGATTCAGGGCCTCGCGATCTCGCTGGAATCGACGGCGCTGCCGGCCATCGTGATCGTGGGCGGCATCATCGCCACCTACGCGCTGGCGGGCCTGTTCGGCATCGCCATCGCGGTCACAGCCATGCTGGCGCTGGCGGGCTTCATCGTGGCGCTCGACGCCTTCGGTCCCGTCACCGACAATGCGGGCGGCATCGCCGAGATGGCGGGCCTGCCCGCCGACGTCCGCAAGTCCACGGACGCCCTCGACGCGGTCGGCAACACCACCAAGGCCGTCACCAAGGGCTACGCGATCGGCTCGGCGGGCCTCGGCGCGCTGGTGCTGTTCGCCGCCTATACCTCCGACCTCAACCACTTCATCTCCAACGCGAGCCCGACCCAGTACCGCTTCTTCCAGGGCGTCGCCGTCGATTTCTCGCTCTCGAACCCCTACGTCGTGGTGGGCCTGCTGCTCGGCGGGCTCATCCCCTACCTGTTCGGCGGCATCGCCATGACGGCGGTGGGCCGCGCGGCCGGCGCCGTGGTCGAGGAGGTGCGCCGCCAGTTCCGCGAGAAGCCCGGCATCATGGAGGGCCGCGACCGGCCGGATTACGGCCGCGCCGTGGACATGCTGACCCGGGCCGCCATCAAGGAGATGGTCGTCCCCTCGCTGCTGCCGGTGCTCTCGCCGATCGTGCTGTTCTTCGTGATCCAGGCGATCGCCGGCAAGGCCCAGGCCTTCGCGACGGTCGGCGCGATGCTGCTCGGCGTGATCGTCAACGGCCTCTACGTCGCCATCTCGATGACCTCGGGCGGCGGCGCCTGGGACAACGCCAAGAAGTTCATCGAGGACGGCCACCACGGCGGCAAGGGTTCGGAGGCCCACAAGGCCGCCGTGACCGGCGACACCGTCGGCGACCCCTACAAGGACACGGCGGGCCCCGCCGTGAACCCGGCGATCAAGATCACCAACATCATCGCGCTGCTGCTGCTCGCGGTGCTGGCGCACAGCTGATCTCGGCGGCGGGTCCGCTCGCCCCGGCGGAAGGGGCTTGCCTGCGAAGCGGCCGGGGTGAGGGATCCGCCATCTCTCGCACGGGCCTGCACGTTCGCACCTCCCGAGGCGGCTCTCCTCCCCCGCAGATCTCGGGCCTGCCCGAGATCTGCCCTTGCCGGCCCGGATCGGGCCTGCCCGAGATCGGCCCTTGCCGGCCCGGATCGGGCAGGCCCGATCGGGGTGGGGAGGAGTTGGAAAGGGCGCGCAGAAGGCACCGCTTCGATCCGTCCTGAACCACCCCTGGTCCCTCCCCGCAAGGGGGAGGGGCCGAGGCGATTCGTTTCAGGGGCCGGGTTCCGCTCGCGATGCGTGAATCCAGAAACTCCGCCGGACGAGGCGGCCCCCGCCCGGCCGCGCGCCGGCGGCGCCCGATGTGCGCCGACGCACGCCCGGGCAAGCGTCGCCCTGGCGGACCGGACGCCCGCGACCACCTACGAGCGACCAGCCCGCATGGGATGATCCGACCGTGCCCGTTCGTGCCGGGCCGAGAAACCACGAGAGACGCATGCCCTCACTCTTCGACCCGATCCGCATCGGCGCCATCGAGGCGCCGAACCGCATCTTCATGGCCCCGCTCACCCGCGGCCGCGCCACCCGCGCGCACGTGCCGACCCCGATCATGGCGGAGTACTATGCCCAGCGCGCCGGTGCCGGCCTGATCCTCACGGAGGCGACCGGCATCAGCCAGGAAGGGCTGGGCTGGCCCTACGCGCCGGGCATCTGGTCGGACGAGCAGGTCGAGGCGTGGGCGCCGATCGTGAAGGCGGTGCACGATGCCGGCGGCCGCATCGTCTGCCAGCTCTGGCACATGGGCCGCGTCGTCCACCCCGACTTCCTGGGCGGCGCCAAGCCCGTCTCGGCCTCCGCCACCACGGCGCCGGACCAGGCCCACACCTACGAGGGCAAGAAGCCCTACGCCGAGGCGCGATCGCTCGGAATCGACGAGATCCCGCGCCTCCTCGCCGATTACGAGCGCGCCACCCGCAACGCGCTCGCGGCGGGATTCGACGGCGTGCAGATCCACGCCGCGAACGGCTACCTGATCGACCAGTTCCTGCGCGACGGCTCCAACCACCGGACCGACGCCTATGGCGGTCCGGTCGAGAACCGCGTCCGCCTGCTCGCCGAGGTGACGCGGGCGGTGGCCGGGGTGGCCGGCTCGGACCGCACCGGCGTGCGCCTGTCGCCGAACGGCGCCATCCAGGGCGTCGACGATTCCGACCCGGACACGCTGTTCGGGGCGGCCGCCGAGGCGCTCGGCCGCATCGGCATCGCCTTCCTGGAACTGCGCGAGCCGGGGCCGGACGGCACATTCGGCAAGCCGAACCGCCCGCCCATCGCGCCCGTGATCAAGAAGGCCTTCGGCGGTCCGCTGATCCTGAACTCAGATTACGACGGCCGCAGCGCCCAGGACGCCCTCGACGAGGGGCGCGCGGACGCGATCGCGTTCGGCCGCACCTTCCTGGCCAATCCCGACCTGCCCGAGCGCATCGCCGAGAATGCGCCCCTCAACAAGGACGTGCAGAACACCTGGTACAGCCAGGGGCCGGAGGGCTACGTCGATTACCCGACGCTCGACGAGGCGCGGGCGGCGTGAGCAGGGATGGGCGGGGCCGATGCCTCGCCCATCCGCCGGGTCAGCAGCCGGAGAGCGCTCGGGCCGGCCAATTGTATGATACTACACAGTATTCGGCCGCGGCAGCTGGGATTGGTTGAAATAATTTAGAAACAAACTTTCCGGTTGTATTGCCTCTATCGGCGGCACATCCGAAATTCCTGCGCATAATGTGATCACACCCCCGCTGCGCCTCTAGGCCGGGCGCGCAATCGCACATAAGTGAGCGAGGCTGTTCGAGGAGCATCCTTTTCCCGTGAGCGCGCCCGGCGCCCCTGCCAAGACGGAATCTCCCGAGACGCGATCTCCCGAGATGCGATGGACCGAAGCGGAGCGGATCGCGGAGCTGCGCGCCCTGCGCATCCTCGATACCGCTCCAGAGTCCGCCTTCGACGATCTCGCCCGGATCGCCGCCCTGGTCTGCGAGGTGCCGATCGCCCTCGTCAGTTTCGTCGACGAAGCGCGCCAGTGGTTCAAGGCCGAGATCGGCCTCGGCTGCAGCGAGACGACGCTCGACCGATCGGTCTGCCGGATCGCCCTGGAGGCGGACGAGCTTCTCGTCATCCCGGACCTCGCCGCCGACCCGCGCACGGCCTCGAATCCGCTCGTCACCGGGGATGCGGGCCTCCGCTTCTACGCGGGCGCGGTGATCCGCAGCGGCGGCGGCGTTCCGCTCGGCTCGCTCTGCGTCATCGACCACGCGCCGCGCGGACAGGGGCTCGGCGCCGCGCAGGCCGCGACGCTCCTGTCGCTGGCGCGCCAGATCTCGACGCTCCTCGACCATCGCCTCACCCTGGAGCAGGTGGCCTCCCGCGAGGCCGAGCTCGCGTCGAGCGAGCGCCGCTTCCGGGTGATGGCCTCGGCGATGCCCCAGATGGTCTGGACCACGCGGCCGGACGGGTTCCACGACTTCTATAACGACCGCTGGTACGAGTTCACGGGCGTGCCCTACGGCTCCACCGACGGCGAGGCCTGGAACGGCATGTTCCATCCGGACGACCAGGAGCGGGCCTGGGCGCGCTGGCGGCACAGCCTCGCGACCGGCGAGCCCTACGAGATCGAGTACCGCCTGCGCCATCACGGCGGCGCCTATCGCTGGACGCTCGGGCGGGCCATGCCGATCCGCGACGCCGAGGGGCGCATCGAGCGCTGGTTCGGCACCTGCACCGACATCGACGATCTCAAATGGGCCGAGACCGAGGCGCGCAAGCTCGCCGCCGTCGTCGAGACCTCGAAGGACTTCATCGGCCTCATCGACGAGGCGGGCGGCATCGTCCACCTCAACGAGGCCGCGCTCCGGCTCGTCGGCCTGCCCGACCTCGCGGCGGCGCGGACGACGCGGATCGCCGAGTACTTCATGCCGGCGAGCCAGCGCATCCTCGAGGACGTGGTGATGCCCGCGGTGCTGCGGGAGGGCTGGTGGGAGGGCGAGCTCGCCTTCCGGCACTTCGGCACCGGCGAGGCCATCGCCGTGCTCTACAACATCTTCCCGGTGCGCGACGCCAAGGGCGCGCCCGCGGGCTACGCCACGGTGACCCGCGACCTGCGCGAGCGCAAGCGGGCCGAGGAGGCCCGGGACCTGCTGATCCGGGAATTGTCGCACCGGATCAAGAACATCTTCGCGGTGGTGGGCGGCATCGCGGAGCTGACCGGGCGCAGCGACCCGGCGGCGCGCCCTTTCGTCGAGGCTTTTCGCGAGCGCCTCGGCGCCCTGGCGCAGGCCCACGAATACGTGCGCCCGCACTCGCCCGAGAGCGCCCCCGCGGTGGCGGGGCAGACCGTGCTCGGCCTGATGCGCCTGATCATGGCGGCCTACGCCCAGGAAGGGCGCGAGCGCGTGGCGATCTCCGGCGACGACGCACCCGTCGGCGAGCGCGCCGCGACCGCGCTCGCGCTCGTCATGCACGAGCAGGCGACGAACGCGGTGAAGTATGGCGGCCTCTCGACGGAGGCGGGCTTGGTCTCGCTCAACGGGCGCCGCGACGGCGCGCATTACGAGCTGACCTGGGCGGAGGCCGGCGGCCCCGTGATCGCCGACCCGCCGGTGCGCCGCGGCTTCGGCACGGTGCTGGCCGAGCGCAGCGTCGCGGGACAGCTCGACGGGACCCTGCAGCACGATTGGGCGCCGGACGGCCTCGTGATGCGCCTGCGGCTGCCGCTCGCGAACCTGCGCTTCTGACGCGCGGCGCGATGGAGACCTCGCCGGCGCCTCCGCGCTACCGCCTCTGCATCCTCGATTTCGACGGCACGCTCGCCGACACCTTCCCGTGGTTCTGCGGCGTCATCAACGGCGTCGCCGACCGCTACGGCTTCCGCCGCGTCGCTGGGCACGAGACCGAGAGCCTGCGCGCGCTCGGCGCCCGCGAGATCATCGCGCATCTCGGGGTGCCGCTCTGGAAGCTGCCGGCCATCGCCCGCCACATGCACGACCTCGCCGCCCGCGACATAGCCGATCTGCACCTGTTCGCCGGCATCGCCGGCATGCTGGCGGCGCTCGACGAGGGCGGCGTGCGGCTCGCGGTCGTCAGCTCCAACACACGGGCGAACGTCCGGCGCGTGCTCGGCCCCGCCAATGCCCGCCGCATCGGCGATGACGCCTGCGGCGCCTCGGTCTTCGGCAAGGCGCGGCGCCTGCGCGCGGTCATCCGCCGAAGCGGCTTCGAGCCCGGGCAGGTGCTCTGCATCGGCGACGAGATCCGGGACGCGGATGCGGCGGCCGAGGTCGGCGCCGATTTCGGCGCGGTCGCCTGGGGCTACACGCGGGCGGATGCCCTCGCGGCCCGCAACCCCGCCTTCCTGTTCGCCGATCCGGGTGACGTGGTGCGCGCGCTCGTGCCGCAGCCCGCGACGCGCCGCGAGAGGGCGCGGTCGCGCGTCCTCGATTGACGGGAGGCGGCGGGAAGGCGGCCGACCGCGATCCGGGCAGCCGGACGGCGTCCTACATGCCGCGGCTGGCGCCCGGCACGTTGCTCCGGCCGCTGCCGAAGGGCTCGTAGCGGGTCAGGCCGCGGAAGAGCTGGCTGAGGAAGGCCCGGTCGGCGCCGCTCGTCGGGGTGGTCCGCTCGATGAAGTCGAACACCCGGCCGTCCTGCAGGCCGTAGAGGGCGACGCGCTCCACCTTGAAGGCGGGGGTGAAGTACACCGCCGTCACCTTCTGGTCCTCGACGCTCTCGCCGAGGAACAGCACCGTGCGGCGCGTGTTCTGGGTGATGTAGTACCAGGACTTGTTGCCGACCGTGGACACCGTGGACGGCGAGCCGAGGATCTGCAGGACCTGCTCCGGGCTCATCCCGGGCTTGATCGTCGCGAGGGCGGCCTGGTCGATCTGGTAGCCGTGGCGCAGGTCCTCGCCGATGCATCCGGAGACGCCGACGGCGACGAGGCCGATCAGGGCGAGACGAGCGAGCGACGAAACGAGACGGCGCGACATCGGCCCCCCTTGGTTGTGTTGCGACACCGGACGCGTTCGCGGCACAGGGTCGCCAGCGCCGCGCGGGCGCTTGCACCTTGGCCGTGGGTTGCCGTACCGCGGGGTTATGGTTTTGACAAGGCAAGCGCGGACACAGCCGCGAGCCGACGCACAGCGGTTGCGGTGGACAGCATGATCGCCCGATTCCTTCGCCGCGGGGATTCGCGCCGCCGCGCGATCGAGACCCTGCACCTGCGCATCAACGAGGCCTCGCGGCGGCCCCCCCTCTACACGCAGCTCGGCGTGCCCGACACCGTCGAGGGGCGCTTCGAGTGCCTGACGCTGCACGTCATCCTCGCCCTGCGGCGCCTCAACCGGCTGCCGCCCCCGGCGGCCGACGTCGCGCAGGACCTCGTCAACTCGGTCTTCCTGCAGCTCGATGCCTCGCTGCGCGAGCTCGGCGTCGGCGATTTCGGGGTGCCCAAGCGCATGAAGAAGCTCGGCGCCGCCTTCTACGGGCGCGCCGGCCATTACGACGCCGCCCTCGATGCCGGCGACGCGGGCGCGCTCGCGGCCGCGCTCGCCCGCAACGTCCTCGGCCGCGACGAGCCGGCCGCGGCCGCGGGGCTCGCCGCCTACGTGGTGGCGAGCGACGCCGCGCTCCGGGGCGCCGACCTCGACACCCTGCTCGGGGAAGGCCCGAGCTTTCCCGACCCAGCCGCCACCGGAGAGCCCGCATGACACGAGATGAGCAGACCGGCCCGCTCTCGCGCTCCTTCAGCGTCGAGCGCCTTCCCCAGGGGAGCGGCGTCGTCACGGTCGAGGCGAGCCAGGCCGAGTGCGACGCGCTGGCGAAGGATTTCCGCATCCCCGCGATCCGCGACCTCGTCGGGCGCTTCGATCTCTCCGGCTCGCTGAACCGCCTCCTGGTGACCGGCACCGTGGAGGCCGTCGTCACGCAGGTCTGCACCGTCACGCTCGACCCGTTCGAGACCAAGGTTTCGGAATCCGTCGAGGTCGCGTTCACCGACACGGACCAGCTCGCCGGCACCGATGCCGAGGACGCCGACGTGCCCGACCCCATCGTCGGGGGCCGCATCGATTTCGGGATCCTTACCGCCGAGTTCCTGGCGCTCGGCCTCGACCCCTATCCGCGCAAGCCCGGCGCCGCCTTCGAGGAGACGAGAATCGGCGAGGACGTGAAGCCCTTCGACGCCCTGCGGCGCCTGCGTCCCGACGGGACCTGAGGCGGAGCTTGGCCGGAATCCGGCGGCGCCCGGGCTCAGATTTCGTTTGCCCGACGGGCCCGGATCGCTATTTTCCGCCGCGCCGGGCGGGGGTTTGCGCACCAGATCGGGGGCCTCGGGCCGGCAGCCCTTCGCACGAGGCCGCGACGCAATCACAATGTCACAACGGGTGTGCATCTCGCTCGACGCCATGGGGGGCGATCACGGGCCGTCGACCGTCGTCCCCGCCGCCGCCATCGCGCGCGAGCGTCATCCCGAGACCACCTTCCTGATGTTCGGCGACGAGGCCGTGCTGGCGCCCCTCGTCGCCGCCGAGCCGCGCCTGAAGGGGGCCGTCGAGATCCGCCACACCAGCGTGGCGGTCGCCATGGACGAGAAGCCGAGCCAGGCCGTGCGCCAGGGCCGCGGGAAGTCCTCGATGTGGCAGGCGATCCAGGCTGTTCGCGACGGGCAGGCGGATGCCTGCGTCTCGGCGGGCAACACCGGCGCCCTGATGGCGATGTCGAAGATCTGTCTCAAGACCATGGCGGGCGTCGAGCGCCCGGCCATCGCCTGCCTGTGGCCGACGGTGCGCGGCGAGAGCGTGGTGCTCGACGTCGGCGCGACGATCGGCACGGATGCCGAGCACCTCGTCGAGATGGCCGTGATGGGCTCGGCCATGGCCCGGATCGTGTTCGACCTCGACCGGCCGACGGTCGGCCTCCTCAATGTCGGCACCGAGGAGATGAAGGGCAACGAGGCGGTGAAGGAGGCGGCGCGGATCCTGCGCGAGTCGGGACCCGCGAACTTCTCCTATCACGGCTTCGTCGAGGGCACCGATCTCGGCCGCGGCACCGTCGACGTGGTGGTGACCGAGGGCTTCACGGGCAACATCGCGCTCAAGACCGCGGAAGGCACGGCCAAGCAGATCGGGACCTATCTGCGCTCGGCCATGAGCCGCACCCTGTCGGCCAGGATCGGCTATCTCTTCGCCCGCCAGGCCTTCCGGGCGCTGCGCGACAAGATGAACCCGAGCCGCGCCAACGGCGGCGTCTTCCTCGGCCTCGAGGGCATCGTCATCAAGAGCCACGGCTCCGAGAACGCGCAGGGCTTCGCCGCCGCGATCGACCTTGCCCACGACATGGCGCGTCACGACCTGATGCGAACGATCCGCGACATGCTCGACCAGACACCCGCGGTGGTCTCGGCGTGAGGCAGGCGGGGGAAGGATCATCATGGTAGCCCTGCGTTCCGTCGTCGTCGGCTGCGGATCGGCCCTTCCGGCCCGGGTCGTGACGAACGACGACCTCGCACAGCGCGTCGACACCTCGGACGAGTGGATCGTCCAGCGCACGGGCATCCGCCAGCGCCACCTTGCGGACGAGACCGAGACCACCTCGGTGCTCGGCATCCGGGCCGCGCAGGCCGCGCTCGCGGATGCAGGCTTGCGGGCCGAGGACATCGACCTCGTCATCTGCGCGACCTCGACGCCCGACCACACCTTCCCGTCGACAGCGACCCAGATCCAGGCCGGGCTCGGCATCCACCAGGGCGCGGCCTTCGATCTCCAGGCCGTCTGCGCGGGCTTCGTCTACGGGGTCGCCACGGCCGACAAGTTCCTGACGACCCGCGGCGCCACGCGGGCGCTCGTCGTCGGCGCCGAGACCTTCTCGCGCATCCTCGACTGGGAGGACCGCACCACCTGCGTGCTGTTCGGCGACGGCGCCGGCGCCATCGTGCTCGAGGCCCGCGAGGGCAGCGGGTCCCGGGACGATCGCGGCGTGCTCACCGCGAGCCTGCGCTCGGACGGTCGGCACCGGTCCAAGCTCTACGTCGACGGCGGCCCCGGCTCGACCGGGACCACCGGGCACCTGCGCATGGAGGGCCGCGACGTGTTCCGCTTCGCGGTCGGCTCCGTCACGGACGTGATCGCCGACGCCTTCCGGCAATCGGGCACCACGGCGGAGGAACTCGACTGGTTCGTGCCGCACCAGGCAAACCGCCGCATCATCGAGGCCTCGGCGGACAAGCTCGGCATCGCCCGCGAGAAGGTGGTGCTGACCGTCGACCGGCACGGCAACACCTCGGCCGCCTCGATTCCCCTGGCGCTCGACGCCGCCCGCAGGGACGGGCGCATCCGCGAGGGCGACCTCGTGATGATCGAGGCGATCGGCGGCGGCTTCACCTGGGGCGCCGCCCTGATCCGCTGGTGAGCGGGGACCCGGTCCTGACATTTTCGGACGGCATGCCCGGGCCCGTGGTTGACCCGGGCTGGAGCGCGGATTAGCGTGGCGGATCATAGAGATACGCCGCAAATACCGAGTCCGGGTACCGAATCTTTGAGGGGGCGAACGCATGTCAGGGAAGACGGTCACACGCGCCGATCTGAGCGAGGCCGTTTACCAGCAGGTCGGCCTCTCCCGCACCGAATCGGCGGCCCTCGTCGAGACCGTGCTGTCCGAGATCTGCACCTGCCTCGCGCAGGGCGAGACCGTGAAGCTGTCCTCGTTCGGCTCGTTCGTGGTCCGCAGCAAGGGCAAGCGGGTCGGCCGCAACCCGAAGACCGGCGTCGAGGTCGCGATCGAGCCCCGGCAGGTGATGGTGTTCAAGCCCTCGAACGTCCTGAAGGCCCGCATCAACGGCCTGAACGGTTCCGGCGAGCACGCGGAATCCGACGACTGAGCACGCGCTCGCGCGGCCGCGCGCCCCGAGCGGGGGCGCCCCCTGAGGCCTCAGACCGCCACATCCCCGGCGCGCCGGGCCGGACAGCTTCGCGGAGGGGGCGACCATGCCGCTTGCAGCCATGAAGGACGGGCCGCCCGAGGACGAGCGCGCCGGCGCGGAGAAGAGCCCCGGCGCCTTCCGCACCATCAAGGAGGTGGCGGACGATCTCGACATCCCCCAGCATGTCCTGCGCTTCTGGGAGACGCGGTTCTCGCAGATCCGCCCGGTGAAGCGCGCCGGCGGGCGTCGCTACTACCGCCCCGAGGACGTCGATCTGCTGCGGGGGGTGCGCCGCCTGTTGCACGGCCAGGGCTACACCATCAAGGGCGCCCAGCGCATCCTGAAGGAGAACGGCGTGCGCTTCGTCCAGGCCGTCGGCCGCGGCGAGGCGGACGTCGCCGCACCGGCCGCGCAGGAGCTCGAGACGGGGGGGATGCCGGGCGCCGAGCCGGGCATGCCGCTCAGCCGCGCGGATCGGGACGCGCTGGAGGCGGCCCTCGCCGATCTCCACGCCTGCCGCGACGCGCTCGCCGCGCTGCGCAGGCCGCCCGAGGATTGAACCCGGACGCCCGGGTCGGCGCCGGATCGGTCAAGCCCTTGGCGAGCCTCCGCCTTTTTTGCATTCCTCGGCCACCGCACTCCGCGATTCCCGATCGAACTTTGCGGTGGGATCGGCGTTACCGGCGCATGACCGCGCCCCGCCAGCAGATGTCGCCGACCCAGGAGCTGATCAGCCGCGTGATGCGGATCGTCCGGATCTGCCCGGATGCGGCGGCCGAGGTTCTGGAACTGATGTTCCTCGTCAGCCAGATCGAGGCGCTGACGAGCATCGACCGCGAGTACCGGGACGCCCGGCGGGTGATCAGCCGCCTGCGCAATCCCCTCTGGGAGATGGGCCCGTCCGACCGCGAGACGCTGCTCAAGGCCGCCGAGACCATCCGCAAGGCCTGCCGCCTCAAGGAGAACGACATCCCGCAGACCCCGATCGCCGATATCGGCGAGCGCGCGCGGATCGAGCGGGCCATCTCGGTCGCGCTCGCGGGCGAATTGAACGCGGCGCAGATCGCCCGGGTGACCGGGGCGGTGGCGGCAGCGCTGCAGGAATAGGCCGCCGCACCTCGACGGCGGCGCCGCGCCTCCCCACATCGAAGGGGCCAGCGACCGAATCCGCCGGAGCCGGACGGAGGGTCGGCTGAGCCCAGGAGAGCCGCCGCATGAACGCCGCCCGCCCGCTCGTCGCCCTCGTCGCCGGCAGCCTACTCGCCTCGGCACCGGCCCACGCGCAGACGACGATCACGAAGAGCGAGTCCGTCGCGAGCGGCAAGGCGGTCCGCCTCGCGATCGCGCCGAACCTCAAGAAGGATTGCTCCGCCGGCCCGATGCCGGAATTCAAGGTCACGGGGGCGCCCAAGAACGGCGCCACGATCAGCCGAACGGGCAAGCAGAAGACTCCGGCGAGCTACCGCTGCCCCAACAAGGAGGTCGCCGTTCAGGCGCTGTTCTATCAGAGCAACGCCAATTTCACGGGCGCCGACGAGGTGACTTTCGAAATCAAGAATGCCGACGGTCAGGTTCAGACACAGAACATCAAGATCACGGTCGGGCCGGCAGCCGCCAAAAAGGACGGCGATGCGAAGAAGGATGGCACCGATCTCTGATGAGAGGCAGTTGCGATGCGGCCATGCACAGTTTTTTGGCCTGATCGACTTCGCCAGCCGGAAAATCGAGCCGGCCGACATTTCGGATTGCGCCATGTGGTTGCGCGACCTGTTGCAAGCATCACACGCCGGAACAGCGTGTTGACCGCACTGCGACAAAAGCGGGCCTGTCAGTTGCATCCGAGGCGAGACAGGATGAAGCTGTCCTCGTCGTGAAAGGGGTTATCGAATGCCGTTGCAGTCGACGAACGACCTGTTTCAGAGCTTCACTCGCGGGTATGAGGCTCGGCGCGACACGGAGATGAGCCTCTCCGAGTATCTCGATGCCTGCCGCGACGAGCCCCTGATGTACGCGAGCGCGGCCGAGCGCATCCTGCACGCGATCGGCAAGCCGGAATTCGTCGACACTTCGAAGGATGCGCGTCTCGGGCGCGTCTTCATGAACCGGACGATCCGGACCTACCCGGCCTTCTCCGAGTTCTTCGGCATGGAGGAGACGATCGAGCGCATCGTCTCCTTCTTCCGCCACGCCGCCCAGGGGTTGGAAGAGCGCAAGCAGATCCTCTACCTGCTCGGGCCGGTCGGCGGCGGCAAGTCCTCGCTCGCCGAGCGCCTGAAGTCGCTGATGGAGGTCCACCCCATCTACGTGCTGAAGGCCGGCAACGAGGTCTCGCCGGTCTTCGAGAGCCCGCTCGGCCTGTTCGACCCGGAGCTGCTGGGACCCGAGATCGAGAAGCGCTACGGCATCCCGCGCCGGCGCCTCACCGGGCTGATGAGCCCCTGGGCCCTCAAGCGGCTCGACGAGTTCAACGGCGACATCTCGCGCTTCACGGTGATCAAGGTGCGGCCCTCGCGCCTGCGCCAGATCGCGGTCGCCAAGACCGAGCCCGGCGACGAGAACAACCAGGACATCTCGAGCCTCGTCGGCAAGGTCGACATCCGCCGCCTCGAGACGCTGAGCCAGGCCGACCCGGACGCCTACTCCTATTCCGGCGGCCTCAACCGGGCGAACCAGGGCATCCTCGAATTCGTCGAGATGTTCAAGGCGCCGATCAAGATGCTGCACCCGCTGCTGACGGCGACGCAGGAGGGCAACTACGTCGGCACCGAGAATATCGGCGCGATCCCCTTCACGGGCGTGATCCTCGCGCACTCGAACGAGGCCGAGTGGCAGAGCTTCAAGACCAACAAGAACAACGAGGCCTTCATCGACCGCATCTACGTCATCAAGGTGCCCTACTGCCTGCGGGTGCACGAGGAGCAGCGCATCTACGAGAAGCTGATCTCCGGCTCCGAGCTGTCGGACGCGGCCTGCGCGCCCGGCACGCTGGAGATGCTGGCCCGGTTCTCGGTGCTGTCGCGCCTGCGCGAGCACGCCAACTCGAACCTGTTCTCGAAGATGCGGGTCTACGACGGCGAGTCCTTGCGCGAGGTCGACCCGCGCGCCCGCTCCATGCAGGAGTACAAGGACACGGCCGGCGTTGACGAGGGCATGGACGGGATCTCGACCCGCTTCGCCTTCAAGGTCCTGGCCGCGACCTTCAACCACGACACCACCGAGGTCTCGGCCGATCCGGTCCACCTGATGTACGTGCTGGAACAGGCCCTGCGCCGCGAGCAGCTCCCGCCGGAGGTCGAGAAGCGCTACCTCGAGTTCATCAAGACCGAGTTGGCGCCCCGCTACGCGGAGTTCATCGGCCACGAGATCCAGAAGGCCTACCTCGAATCCTACCACGATTACGGCCAGAATCTCTTCGACCGCTATATCGACTACGCGGACGCCTGGATCGAGGATCAGGATTTCAAGGATTCCGAGACGGGCCAGCTCCTCAACCGCGAGCTCCTGAACCAGGAGCTGACCAAGATCGAGAAGCCCGCCGGGATCGCGAACCCGAAGGACTTCCGCAACGAGGTGGTGAAGTTCGCCCTGCGCTCGCGGGCCCAGCACGGCGGCCGCAACCCGAGCTGGACCTCCTACGAGAAGCTGCGCGAGGTGATCGAGCGGCGCATGTTCAGCCAGGTGGAGGAACTGCTCCCCGTCATCTCCTTTGGTTCGAAGAAGGATGGCGAGACCGAGAAGAAGCACGGCGAGTTCGTGGAGCGCATGGTCGACCGGGGCTATACCGAACGGCAGGTGCGGCGCCTCGTCGAATGGTACATGCGGGTGAAGCAGGCGGGGTGAGTTCACCCCCGCTCGGGGGCACGGTTTTGGACCCTCCGCCGCCACAGTTTCGGGCGATCGGCCGGGAATTCTGAACCGGTCGGCACTTGAGGGCGAAGGCGAAGACACCGGATGCACATCGTCGACCGACGGCTCAATCCAGGCGGCAAGAGCCTCGCCAATCGGCAGCGCTTCCTGCGCCGCGTCAAGGACGTGGCCCAGCGCGCGGTGCGCGAATCCGCCCGCGAGAAGGACATCAAGGACCTCGGCAAGGACGGGCGCGTCTCGGTGCCGGTGGACGGGGTGCGCGAGCCCCGCTTCTCACGCCAGCCCGGGACCGGCCTTCAGGACCACATCCTGCCCGGCAACAAGACCTACGTGGAGGGGGACCGGATCGAGCGTCCGCCCGGCGGGGGCGGAGGGGGCGGCTCCGGCGAGGGCGGCGAGGGCGGCGAGAACAGCGAGGACGCCTTCCGTTTCGTGCTGACGCGCGAGGAGTTCCTCGAGCTCTTTCTCGAGGACCTCGAACTGCCGGACCTCGCCAAGCGCCGCCTCGCGGTGGTCGAGACCGAGGGCCTGCGCCGCGCCGGCTTCACGGTGACGGGCTCGCCCGCGAACCTCGCGCTGACGCGCACGCTGCGCAACTCGATGTCCCGGCGCATCGCCCTGAAGCGTCCGAAGCCGGACGAGATCGCGGCGCTCGAGGCCCGCATCGCCGAGATCCGCGAGGGCGACCCGGAGCTGCCGGACCTCCTTCTCACCCTCGAGATGCTGCGCGAGCGCTCGAAGCGCATCCCCTACGTCGACCCGATCGACCTGCGCTACCGTCGCTTCGAGCCCTATCCGCGCCCCGTCGCGCAGGCGGTGATGTTCTGCCTGATGGACGTCTCGGGCTCGATGACCGAGCACATGAAGGACCTCGCCAAACGCTTCTACATCCTGCTGCACATCTTCCTCACGCGTCGCTACCGGCACGTCGAGATCGTGTTCATCCGCCACACCGACCGGGCCACCGAGGTCGACGAGGAGACCTTCTTCAGCTCCCGCGAGACCGGCGGCACGCTGGTCTCCTCGGCGCTGGCCGAGATGAAGCGCATCATCGCCGAGCGCTACTCGCCCGATGACTGGAACATCTACGCGGCCCAGGCCTCGGACGGCGACAACGTGTCGAGCGACGGACCGACCGCGACGGAACTGCTGCGCTCCCACATCCTCCCGGCCTGCCAGCACTTCGCCTATCTGGAGGTCGGCGACGAGAACGGCCCGCGCGCCGGCTTCGTGGAGCACCGCACCACGCTCTGGCGCACCTACGAGGCTATCGCCAAGGCGGGCGGCGCCATCGCCATGCGCAAGGTCAATCACCGGCGCGAGATCTACCCGGTCTTCCGCGAATTGTTCGGCCGCAAGGATGCGCGCGCCGAGGCGGAGGCCTAGAGCATGCTGCGGAAAAGTGGCGACGGATTTTCGCTCAAAGCATGCCCTAACTTATTGAATCGATCATGTTTTCCGCCTTTTGACCGATCTGGTCAAAAGGCTGCATGATCGAGAGCATTCTACGCCGGAATGGCCACCGGTTCGGCGCAAGACAATGCGATAGACCCGCTAGATGGAGCGTTCGCCTCGCCGCGAGGGGAGGGGGATGGTGTCGAGAGAGGCCCTTTCCGTGCTGGACAGCCCGACCCGTAGACAGCCCCGGACGACCTCGGGACCCGCCGAGCCCCTGTTCACGGGCAACGACTGGGATTTCGACACGATCCGCCGCATCCACGACGCCTGCGAGGCCGTCGCCGGGCCCGAGCTCGGTCTGTCCTGGTACCCGAATCAGATCGAGATCATCACGGCCGAGCAGATGCTCGACGCCTACGCGTCGATCGGCATGCCGCTCTTCTACAAGCACTGGTCGTTCGGGAAGCACTTCGCCCAGCACGAGGCCGGCTACCGCCGCGGCCTGATGGGGCTGGCCTACGAGATCGTCATCAACTCGGACCCGTGCATCTCCTACGTGATGGAGGAGAACACGGCGACGATGCAGACGCTGGTGATCGCCCACGCGGCCTTCGGCCACAACCATTTCTTCAAGAACAATTATCTGTTCCGCCAGTGGACGGACGCGGAGGGCATCCTCGACTATCTCGACTTCGCCAAGAACTACATCGCCCGGTGCGAGGAGCGCTACGGCCATCAGGCCGTGGAGCAGGTGCTCGACGCGGCCCATGCCCTGATGAGCCAGGGCGTGCACCGCTATCCCCGCAAGAAGCGCCCCGACCTCGCCTCCGAGCAGCGCCGCGAGCGCGAGCGGATCGAGCACGGCGAGCAGATCTACAACGACCTCTGGCGCACCCTGCCGCAGAAGGCCGGCGGCACCCGCACCGATCTCGCCGCCGAGCGCCGCCGCGCGCTCCTCGAACTACCCCAGGAGAACATCCTCTACTTCCTGGAGAAGGCGGCGCCGCGGCTGCAGCGCTGGCAGCGCGAGATCCTCAGGATCGTGCGCCTCGTGGCGCAGTACTTCTACCCGCAGCGCCAGACCAAGGTGATGAACGAGGGCTGCGCCACCTACTGCCACTACCGGATCATGAACGCGCTCTCCGAGAAGGGCCAGATCGGCGAGGCGGCCTATCTCGAGTTCCTGCAGTCGCACACGAACGTCATCCGGCAGCCGAACTACGACGACCGCTCCTACGGCGGCCACAATCCCTACGCGATCGGTTTCGCCATGATGCAGGATATCGCCCGCATCGTGGAGAACCCGACCGCGGAGGATCGGCAATGGTTCCCGGAGATCGCCGGCACCGGCGACGGGATGGCGGTTTTGCGCGACATCTGGGCCAATTACCGCGACGAGAGCTTCATCGCGCAGTTCCTCTCGCCCAAGCTGATGCGGGACCTGCGCCTCTTCCACGTGGTCGACGATCCCGACGAGCCGGAATTGCGGGTCGAGGCGATCCACGACGAGCGCGGCTACCGCAGGCTGCGCCGCTCCTTCGCGCGCCAGTACGACGTCGCCTGGCTCGATCCCGATATCGAGGTGGTCGACGTCGACCTCGAGGGCGACCGCCGCCTGATCCTGCATCACAAGGCGCTCAACCGCATCACCCTGCAGAGGGACGATGCCCGGCGCGTGCTCCAGCACCTCGCCGATCTGTGGGGCTACGACGTCGTGCTGAAGGAGGTCGACCCGGCGACGGGCAGCATCCTGGGCGAGCACCTCGCGAGCGCGCGGCCGATCTTCTTCTGATACAGCCGCCGTCTGATCCATCCGGGACGGCGGATCCGGGCTCCGCTCAGCCGCCGCGCGGGCTCGCCGATACGGCGTCCGCGTGATCCCTCGCCCGGTCCGCTGACGCGGACCTGACCTCTCCCGTGCGGGACGGGCGACCCGCGCGATCCGCTCAGACGTAGTGGCGGAACATCACCTCGTCCTCGCGGGCGATGGCCACGAGATCGCCCGCGCCCCGGTAGGCCGCGAAGGCACCGCCGACGATGAGGGTGAGGGCGACGAGAAGCGGGTTGGCGATCGGCGCGATCGCCAGGGCGAGCGCGCATACCACGACGATGACGCGATGGGCCTGAACTGCGAGGGTCATCGGTGCCGCCTCCGCCTGGGTCCGTGAACGCAAGCGTCGTACGGGACGGTGTTTGCGCGAATGTTTCGTGGCACGGCTCCGAATGTTTCGGCGTGCCGTGCCGCACATCGACCCCCCGCGGCCTCACGGCCCGAATTGATGGCCGGTCTCCGCATAGACGTGCCGCTCCGCCTTGCTGACGATGGTCGCGGGGTCGTGGCCCTTGAGGCGCGCGAGCAGCAGGAGATCGGTGATCAGGTCGACGATGTCGCATTCGGCGATGTCGTCGTTGGCCGGCGCCGAGCGCCAGCGGCGCATCGCGACATGGGCGCGCGCGTGGCAATCCAGCGCCTTCTGGGCAAACTCGGCGCGTCTGGCTTCCGTGGGCATGGGCGTCTCCTCGCGCCGTCCGGCTCCGGTGACGGGCGAGCCGGTTCGGCATCGCGCGTGCTGCGCCTACCGTAACGGCCGAGCATGCTCGCGGGTTCGTGGGAGCGACGGCGGAGGCGACGCGTCGGAGCGCTTGCGCACCGAGGCCGGGCCGACCCGCGTGACGCCCGCCCCCTCAGTGCCCCGGCATCACGCGGATCTGGCCGACCGCGTCCGGCGACAGGCTGGAATAGAGATCGAAGTGCCGCCTCGAGCCGCCGGCGCGCAGCCGGGCCTGGGCCTCGGCCACCTGCCGGTTCTGGGCCGCGCGCTCGGCCTGCAGCAGGCTCGGCGGCACGAAGGTTCGCCGCGGCGCCTCACCGCAGCCCTGGCAGATCGAGACGAGCCAGGATTGCCAGAGGCCGCTGGTGCGCTCCTCCACCGAACGGGCGCGCTCGCGCTGGGCCGAGGCGAGCGTCAGCGGGTCGAGATCGGATTGCTGCTTGGTGGCCGGCGCGCGCGGCACGTCGTCGAGAAGCTTGGGATCGCGGGTCTGCGCGAGCGCTCCCGAAGCCGTGGAGGCCAGCGCGATCAGGGCCATCGTGGAGAGCCGCATGGTTCGCTCCATTTTTGGAGAGAACTGCAACTAAAACGCGAAGTTCGTCCGATGGACTTGTCGGAACTCTTCCGTACGCGGCGATTGTCTCCGTCCGGACTGCCGAGATCTGTCCTCGATCGGCCGGCCCGCGGCGGAATCTGTCTATCGCCCGCCGGTCCTCCGCGCGGGCGACGCCTTCGGCGTCGGTCTGGGCCAGCGAGAAGACTGCGTCGGCGGCGGCTCAACGCCCGAATGCGGCAGGTTGACTTCGAGGCGGCACTGTCGCGCGACCATGGCCATGCCCTCAGCGGATGCGGGGCAGGATGTGCTCGGCGAAGCGGCGCATCTCAGCCTCGAAGGGCTGGAACTGCAGCATGAACAGCTCGATGCCGGCCTCGTGGAAAGCGCGGATGCGGTTCGCCACCGTCTCGTAGCTGCCGACGAGCCCGGCCGCGGTGCCGCCGTTGGTGCCGACATGGCGGGCGGAGGCCGCGTCGGTCTTGGCGAACATCACGCTCGCGGCGTCCGTGCGCGCCCGCGTGTCGGCGCGCAGGGCCGCGTCGCGCTGCGCCAGGGCGAGGAGCCGTGCCTGCTCGGCCAGCGCCTCCGCGTCGGTGGCACGGGCGATGACGAAGGCCGAGAGGCCGTAGCGCAGCGGTCCGTTCGCGGCCGGGCGGCGGGCGACGTCGGCGATCAGCGCCTTCACGTCCTCCAGCGGCTGGCCGTTGATGAACCAGACGTCGGCGTGGTCCGCCGCCAGCGCCCGAGCCGGCTCGGACTCGCCGCCCAGATAGATCCGCGGGCGGGGGCGGAAGGTGCCGGCAGGCCGGAGCTGGTAGTCCTCGACACGGAAGTGCCGGCCCTCGAAGCAGACGCGTTCGCCGCGCATCAGTCGCTCGACGAGGCCGATCCACTCGCGGCCATAGGCGTAGCGGTCGTCATGTGCCGGGAAGGGGAGCCCGGCCCGCTCGAATTCGGTCCGGTTCCAGGCATTCACGAGGTTCAGGGCGAAGCGACCTCGGGCGATGTGCTCGACCTGCAGCGCCATCTTGGCGAGCACGACCGGGTGGTAGAGCCCCGGCTTGATCGCCGCGATGATCTCGATGCGGTGGGTCAGCGCGGCGAGCGCGGCGGCAGAGGTCCAGGCTTCCAGCTGATCGCGGGCGTCGTCGTACGGGTTCGCCGTGTGCTGGGCGACGAGGACGGAATCGAAGCCGAGGGCTTCGGCCTCCAGCACCAGGGCGCGGTTGCGCTCCCAACTGGCGTCGTCGGGCTCGTCGGGGTCGTGGTGGGCGGCGCGCGAGCCGTGCACGGCGGCCCAGATGCCGAAGCGGGGGGCGTCGGACATCGCCGCTCAGCCCTTCACGGCGGTCGGCTGGAAGATCGTCACCGCCGTGGCGTCGATCCGGCGCGGGATGAGTCTGGCCTCCAGGAACGCGTCGGCGATGTCCTGTTGCTCGCCGAGCTGCGCCCGCTGCACCGGCTCGACCGCGTAGGTGCGCCGCGCATTCGCCGCCGCCACCACCGCCGGCGGCAGATCGCCCCAGACGGGGGCGAGCAGCGCCACGGCCGCGTCAGGGTTGGCCTTCGCCCAACGCCCCGCCTCGACGAGCGCCTCGTAGACCGCCGAGACCACCTCCGGGTGCTCGGCGACGAAGCCGTCGTTGACGAGATAGTAGCGGTGGTAGCTCGTCAGCCCGTTGCCGTCGGCGAGGGTGCGCACGGGCCGCTTCGCCTCGGCGAAGGCGAGGAAGGGATCCCAGATCGACCACGCATCGATACTGCCCTTCTCGAAGGCTGCGGCCCCTTCCGGCGCCTGGAGATAGGCCGGTTTGACGTCGGCGAAGGTGAGCCCCGCGCGCTTCAGGGCGGCGGCGAGCACGTAGTGGCTGCCTGAGCCTCGCGAGACGCCGACCGTGCGGCCCTTGAGATCCGCCATCGTGCGGATCGGAGAATCGGCCGGCACGATGATGGCCTCGGCAGACGGGGCGCCGCGCTCGCGGGCGTAGAAGGTCAGGGGGGCGCCGGCGGATTGGGTGAAGATCGGCACCGCGTCCGCCACGTCCGCGTGGATATCAACGGCACCGGCGTTCATGGGCTCGATGACGCTGGTGAAGAGGTGCCAGGACGGCGCGAAGCCGAGCGGGGCGAGGCGCTCCGCCAGAGTGCCGCGAACCTTGAGCACGGTGAACAGCACGGAGGAGCGCTGCATGCTGATCTTCACCACGCGCTCGGCGGCGTGAACGGCCGGCATCCCGAGAACGGAGGCCGCCACCACGCCGAGACCCGTACGCAGCACCGAACGGCGGGTGGTCGCAAGCCTGCGCGAGGCGTCGTCGGTCATCGTGTGCTCCGGCTCAGGGAAAAGCCGAGCGGAACGCTGCTCGTTGCTCGGCCTAGTCTATGAAAGACGCGGAAGCGCCATCCGATCAACGGAATGTATTTGCAATTTTACCCGCCCTTCGGAATGACTGTCCTCCCTGGCGCGCGCAGAAGGGGACATTCTGCCTGCCCAACATCGCAAACCCCGCGAGCCTGCCCGCTCGCGTCTCCGCGCATAGTAACCCGAGTCGAGCGGGCCGCGAGAACGATTGTTCTGCCGATAACAGCAAGACGATCAAATACATCTCCGATTGTCTGCAAATAAGCATCCGGTTTTCATTGACCGTCCGAGCCTGGAGCAGCGATACATCGGCGCTGCGGGACCGACGAAAGCCGCCGCGATGCAGGGCGGCAGGCGTCTCTCGCGCCGCCACGAACCAGGATGGGACGCCGAAGCGATGTCGCAGACGGATGCGGGCTGGGGAGCCGGACCGAGCGGGCGCTACGAGGACCTGGCCGGCCGCTTTCGCCCGGCCTTCGCCGAGATCCGCGCCACGGCGGTCGAGCGCGACCGCAGGCATGGCCTGCCGCATGCGGAGATCGGCTGGCTGCGCGAGGCCAACTTCACCACCCTGCGCCTCGATCCTGCATCCGGCGGACATGGTGCGAGCCTGCCGGAACTGTTCAACCTGCTGATCGAGCTCTCGCAGGCCGATTCCAACGTGACAAACGCCCTGCGCGCGCATTTCGGCTTCACCGAGGACGTGCTCTGCTCATCCTCGCCCGAGTGGCGCGCCCGCTGGATCGAGCGGATCGGCCGGGGCGAAACGGTCGGCAGCGGCGTATCCGAGACAGGGCCGGCCAAGGTCGGCCAGTTCGACACGGTGGTGCGCCAGCGCGGCTCCGAGCGCGTGGTCGAGGGCCGGAAGTTCTACACGACGGGCTCGCTGTTCGCGGACTACATCCATCTCTCGGCGCAGGACGAGGACGGTCAGCCGGTGGTCGCCGCCGTGCCGACCCGGGCTCCCGGCGTCGCGATCGTGGACGATTGGGACGGGTTCGGTCAGGCACTCACCGCGAGCGGCACGGCGCGCTTCGAGGGTGTCGTGCTGGCACCCGATCTGATCAAGCCGGACCCGGCGCGCTTCCCCTACGCGATGGGCTTTTTCCAGCTCGTGCATCTGGCGACGCTCGCCGGCATCGGCCGGGCTGCGGCCGATGACGTGGCCCGGCTCGTGGCCGAGCGCACGCGCGTCTACAGCCACGGCAATGCCGGGCGCACGGCCGACGACCCGCAGGTCCAGGCCGTGGTCGGCCGCGTGCGCGGCAACGCCTACGCCGCGGGCGCCGTGGTCCTGAAGGCGGCCGACGCCCTGCAGCGGGCCCATGAGGCACATCTGACGGGTGCCGGCAGCGCGGCGGCCGAGCGCGCCACGGCGCTCGCCGACGTCGAGGTCAACCAGGCGGTGACGGTGGTGACGAACCTCGTCCTGGACGCGACGACCGGCCTGTTCGACGCGCTCGGCGCCTCCGCGGTCAAGGAGGGATTGGGCCTCGACCGCTACTGGCGCAACGCCCGCACCATCGCCTCGCACAACCCACGGATCTACCGCGACCGCATCGTCGGCGCCTTCGCGGTCAACGGCAGCGAACCGCCGCGCCAGTACCGCGTCGGCACGGCCTGAGGGGAGACGCGCATGCCCCGCCGCAGCGAGCGCCTGCATCTCGGCGCCTTCCTCTATCCGGGCGGCCACCATGTCGCCGCGTGGCGCCACCCGTCGTCGCAGGCCGATGCGGGCGTCAATCCCGCCCATTACCGGCAACTCGCGCGCACGGCCGAGGCTGCGCATTTCGACCTGATCTTCCTCGCCGACGGCGTCAGCATCCGCGGTGACGACATCGAGGCGCTGAGCCGCACCGCGATCCGCTACGTCGGGCAGTTCGAGCCGCTGACCCTGCTCGCGCATCTCGCGGCGGTGACCGAGCGCATCGGCCTCGTGGCGACGGCCTCGACCACCTACAACGAGCCCTTCCATGTCGCGCGCAAGTTCGCCTCGCTCGATCATCTGAGCGGGGGCCGGGCCGGCTGGAACCTCGTGACCTCCGCGGATCCGCGCGAGGCCTGGAACTTCAGCCGGGAGAGCCATCTCGCGCATGCCAAGCGCTACGCGCGAGCGGAGGAATTCGTGGACGTGGTGCGCGGCCTCTGGGATTCCTACGCGGACGACGCCTTCCTGCGCGACCGTGCATCCGGCCGCTTCTTCGACCCGGATCGGCTGCATCTCCTGGCGCATGAGGGCGAGCACTTCTCGGTGCGCGGCCCCCTGAACGTGCCGCGCCCGCCGCAGGGACATCCGGTGGTGGTCCAGGCCGGCTCCTCGGAAGCCGGCAAGGCGCTCGCCGCACGCACCGCCGAGGTGATCTTCACCGCGCAAGCGACCCTTGAGGACGCTGTCGCCTTCTACGGCGACGTGAAGGGCCGCCTGGAGCGCCTGGGCCGTGATCCGGCCTCGCTCAAGATCATGCCGGGCGCCTTCCCGGTGATCGGTCGGACGGAGGCGGAGGCGCAGGACAAGTTCGGCGCGCTGCAGGAGCTGATCCATCCGGTCGTCGGCCGCTCGCTCCTCGAACAACTCACCGGCGCCGATCTCTCGGGCTATCCGGACGAGGCGCCCCTGCCGGACCTGCCCGAGACCGACGGCGGCAAGAGGCGGCAGGACCTGTTCGTCGGGCTCTCCCGGCGCGAGGGTCTGAGCATCCGCGAGACCTATCTGCGGGCCGCGACCGCCCGCGGCCACTGGACGCTCGTCGGCACGCCGGAGCGCATCGCCGACGCCTTGCAGGAGCGTTTCGAGGCCTACGGGGCCGACGGGTTCAACATCATGCCGCCGACGCTGCCCGGCGGCCTCGACGACTTCGTGACCCTCGTCATCCCCGAATTGCAGCGCCGCGGCCTGTTCCGTACCGGCTACGCCGGCACGACTCTTCGGGATCACCTCGGCCTTGAACGGCCGGAGCACCGGCGCCACGCGCTCCTGCGCAACGCTGCCGAGTAGCTTTGCGGATCGCTGTCCGCAACCTCCCATCCTGGCTCGGTCGAGCCGCAACCCCAAGAGTGCCGTCCGATGACCTTCCTGAGACTGCTCGCCATCGCCGCCCTGACGCTCGGCGCGATGGCCGCCCGGGCGGAGAGCCTCAAGATCGGGGTCGTGCCCGGTGCCTATGCCGATGCCGTCAACGCCGTGGTGGGCGAGGCCAAGGCGAAGGGGCTCGACGTGAAGGTCATCGAATTCAGCGACTGGACGACGCCGAACGTCGCCCTGGATGCCGGCGACATCGACGTGAACTTCTTCCAGCACAAGCCCTTCATGGAGAATGCCGAGAAGCAGAAGGGCTACGACTTCGAGGTCGTCGGCCTCGGGATCCTGCAGAACCTCGGGATCTACTCCCTGAAGCACAAGAGCCTCGACCAGGTCCCCTTCGGCGGCACCGTCGCGATCGCCAACGATCCGGTGAACCAGGGGCGCGGCCTGCTGCTGCTCCAGAAGGCCGGGCTGATCAGGCTTAAGGACGGCGTCGGCTTCCTCGGCACCCTCGACGACATCGTCGAGAACAAGAAGAAGCTCAAGTTCACCGAGGTGGAGGGACCGCAGCTCGCCCGCATCACCGGTGATGTCGATCTCGCGCAGGGCTATCCGCACTTCATCGTCGCGGCCGGCACCTTCGACCCGACCAGCGGCCTCATCTATTCCGGAGTCGAGGACAGGCTCTTCGCAGTGAGCTTCGTCACCCGGGCAGCGCGCAAGGACGACCCCGCGATTCGGAAGTTCGTGGAGATCTTCCAGGGATCGGACGCCGTGAGGACGCAGATCCACAGATCCTTCGCCAACAGCGATAAGCTCTACGTGCTGGCGTGGCTGAACTGATGGCGGGCCTGGCATTCGACGCGATCCGCGGTCCTGCGAACTGGATCGCGAGGAGCGCGGTCGAGGCACGCGCCGTGCCAGCCGCGCGGACGGCGGCCGAGAATCGGGCTGCCGGCACCGTGGTGTTCGAGGCCGTCTCGAAGACCTACCGTTCGGCGTCCGGCGAGGTTCGGGCACTCGATCGCGTCGACCTCGAGATACCAGCCGGCACGATCTTCGGCGTCATCGGCCGCTCGGGCGCCGGCAAGTCGAGCCTCCTGCGCACCGTCAACCGCCTGGAGGAGCCGACGTCCGGCCAGGTGCTGGTCGACGGCGAGCCGATCGCGGCGCTGGACACGGCAGGGCTCGTGGCCCTGCGCCGCCGGATCGGCATGATCTTCCAGCAGTTCAACCTGCTCTCGGCCAAGACGGTGCGCCAGAACGTGGCACTGCCCCTCGTGGTCGCCGGCGTTCCGAGTGCGGAGATCGGCTCCCGCGTAGACGAGGTGCTCCGATTGGTCGGCCTCGAGAACAAGGCTGAGTCCTATCCGTCGCGGTTGTCCGGCGGACAGAAGCAGCGGGTCGGCATCGCGCGCGCCCTCGTTAGCCATCCCGAGATCCTGCTCTGCGACGAGGCGACCTCAGCCCTCGATCCCGAGACGACCCTCTCGATCCTGCGCCTCCTGCGCGACATCAACCGGCGCCTCGGGATCACCATCATCCTGATCACGCACGAGATGAGCGTGATCCGCGAGGTCTGCAGCGACGTGGTGGTACTGGAGCAGGGCCGGATTGCCGAGACGGGTCCGGTCTGGAGCGTCTTCGGGAGCCCGGAGCATCCGGCAACCCGGGCGCTGCTCGAACCTCTGATCCGCGGCCTGCCCGAGGACCTGGTCGCCCGGCTGCTGCCGCATCCCGCGCCCGGCGCGACGGCCGTGCTGCGGATCACCTATTCCGGAAAAATCTCTCCCGATCTCTCAAGCCTGGCCGCGGCCGCGGCCGCGCCGGTGCGGCTCATCCAGGCCGGCATCGAACGGATCGAGGGGCGCGCGGTCGGCCGGATGCTGATCGCCGTCGCGGATGGCGAGGGCGACCGGGTCCTGGAGGAGCGGCTGCGGGCGCTCGGGGATGAGGTCGAGAGGATCGGCTATGTCGCCGCAGATGATTGATCGCCTCTGGCAGGCCTTCCTCGACACGCTGTTCATGGTCGGCATCTCCGCCGGCATCGCGGTGCTCGTCGGGACCCCCCTCGCATTGTTCCTCGTCACCTCGGGGCCCGGCGGCATCGTCCCGGCGCCGAAGGCGCACAAGGTGGTCGGCACGCTCGTCAACGGCTTCCGTGCCGTGCCCTTCATCGTGCTGCTCGTCGCCCTAATCCCGTTCACGCGGCTGGTGACGGGCACCACCATCGGCGTGTGGGCGGCGATCGTGCCGCTCTCGGTCAGCGCCACCCCGTTCTTCGCGCGGATCGCCGAAGTTTCGCTCCGGGAGGTGGATGCCGGGTTGATCGAGGCGGCCCAATCCATCGGCTGCCGGCGCCGGCACATCCTCGTCCACGTGCTGCTGCCCGAGGCGCTGCCGGGGATCGTGGGGGGCTTCACCATCACGGTCGTCTCGATGATCGGCGCCTCGGCCATGGCCGGGGCGGTCGGCGCAGGCGGCCTCGGGGATGTGGCCATCCGCTACGGCTATCAGCGCTTCGACACCGCGGTGATGATGGCGGTCATCGCGATCCTGATCGCGCTGGTCTGCGTCGTGCAGTTCGCGGGCGACGCCGCCGTGCGCCGGCTCAGAGCACGCTGATGGTCGCGGCAGGGAGCACCCGGATGACGGTCAGGAAGCAGATCCGGCTGAACGCGTTCAACATGAACTGCGTGGGTCACATCAATCACGGACTTTGGACCCATCCGCGCGACCGATCGGCGGAGTACAACACGCTCGACTACTGGATCGATCAGGCGAGGCTCCTGGAGCGCGGCCTGTTCGACGGTCTCTTCATCGCCGACATCATCGGCGTCTACGACGTCTATGGCGGCGGCATCGATGTGACCGCGCGGGAGGCCGCGCAGCTTCCCGTCAACGAACCGACCCTGCTCGTCCCCGCGATGGCGGCAGCGACAAAGCATCTGGGTTTCGGCATCACGGTCAATGTCCACAACGAGGCGCCTTACACCTTCGCCCGGCGCCTTTCGACGCTCGATCATCTGACCCGGGGCCGGATCGGCTGGAACATCGTCACCGGCTATCTCGACAGCGCTCACCGGGGCCAGAGCGGCGGCACGTTGCCCGACCACGACCGGCGCTACGACTTCGCCGACGAGTATCTCGAGGTCCTCTACAAGCTCTGGGAAGGAAGCTGGGACGACGACGCCGTACGGCGCGACCGGACTGCACGCCTGTTCGCCGATCCCGCCAGCATCCGTCCGGTATCGCATCGTGGTGAATTCTTCGACGTCGAGGGCTACCACTTGTCCGAGCCCTCGATCCAGCGCACACCGGTGCTCTATCAGGCCGGAGCGTCGGGCCGCGGCCGTGCCTTCGCGGGACGCCACGCGGAATGCGTGTTCATCTCCGCCCGCGACCGGACGACGGCGCGCGAGGCCAGCCGCGCCATCCGCGCCGAAGCCGTGAAGGCCGGGCGGGCTCCTGAGGACGTGAAGGTGTTCGTCGGCATTGCCGTCATTCCCGGACGCACCCGGGCGGAGGCGGAGGAGAAGCGCGCCGAATACCTGCGCCATGCGAGCCCGGAGGCAGGTCTCGCGCACTTCTCCGCCTCTACCGGCATCGACTTCGCCCGCTACGGGCTCGACGATCCGATTCCCTATGGCCCGGGCAATGCTATCCAGTCGGCCACGGCGGCGGCGGCCCAGCGCCGGCTGACGAAGCGCGACCTCCTCGGGGAACTGGAACTCGGCGGGCGCTATAGCGTGCTCGTCGGTGATGCCGTCTCGATCGCCGATGAACTGCAGGCTTGGGTCGAGGATGCCGAGGTGGACGGGTTCAACCTCAGCCGCATCGTCGTGCCGGAGAGCTTCGCCGATTTCATCGACATCGTGATCCCCGAGCTCCAAGATCGCGGGCTCTACAAGACCGCCTATGCGGACGGGTCGCTACGGGCGAAGCTGTTCGATCGAGGCGACAGGCTGCCTGCCCGCCACGCCGCCCATGCCTTCCGTGCGGGCTCAACCCCCTTGGCCCGAGCGGTCTGAAGAGGACGCCCCGGCCGGGGACGCCATCTCGCTTCTTCCGAACGCAGGCAATGCGGGAGAACTCCGAACCCGGAAACGGGAACGCCGCGGAGCGTCGCTTTTGACGTCTGCTTCAGCGATGAGACCCGATGATCGTTCCGGTCCTCGTTCAGGCAGGCGGCATGGCCGCCGCCTTCCAGGTCGGCGCAGCCGGTTTCCTGATCGCGGCCCCGCTCGTGCTGACCCTCGGGACCGAGACTCGAGGGCAGATCCTCGAGAACGTCTCGCACGGGCACCGCATCCCGCGAGGAGCGGAGCCAAAGGCGCGGATCAGTGGCGCGGCAGGGTGTGCAGCGCCTTCAGGAAGACATCGACCTCTGCCTTGGTGTTGTAGAAGGCGAGCGAGGCGCGCACCGACTGGTCGACGCCGAAGCGGCGCAAAGCCGGCAGGGCGCAATGGTGGCCCGAGCGCACCGCGATGCCGTGCGCGTCGAGGTGGTGGGCCACCGCCTCGTTCTCCTGGCCCTCGATGGTGAAGGACATCACGCTCGCCTTCTCGCGCGCCGTGCCGATCAGGCGCAGGCCCTTCACCTCGGCAAGTCCCGCTTGCGCGTAGTCCAGCAGGTCGTGCTCGTAGGCGGCGATCGCCGGCAGACCGACGCTCTCGAGGTAATCGAGCGCCGCGCCCAAGCCCACCGCACCGGCAATGTCGGGCGTGCCTGCCTCGAACTTCTCGGGCGCGCCCTTGTAGACGGTCTTCGCGAAGGTGACGTCCTCGATCATGTGGCCGCCGCCCTGCCAGGGCGGCATCGCCTCGAGCAGGTGCTTCTTGCCGTAGAGCGCGCCGATGCCGGTCGGGCCGAAGACCTTGTGGCCGGAGAAGACCACGAAGTCGGCATCGAGCGACTGCACGTCGATCGGGATGTGCGGCGTCGACTGCGCCGCGTCGACGAGCACCGGAACGCCGTAGGCGTGGGACAGCGCGATGATCTCGCGGACCGGGTTCACCGTGCCGAGGGCGTTCGCGACATGGGTCACCGACACGATCTTCGTGCGGCCCGACAGGAGCGCGGCGAACTGCTCGAAAATGATCTCGCCGCGGTCGTTGACCGGGATCACCCGCAGCGTCGCGCCGGTGGCCTGCGAGAGCAGCTGCCAGGGCACGATGTTGGCGTGATGCTCGATCGTCGAGACGATGATCTCGTCGCCCGGCCCGATAGTGGCGCGGCCGTAGGAATTCGCGACGAGGTTGATCGCCTCCGTGGTGCCGCGCAGGAAAATGATGTCGTCCTTCGACGGCGCGTTGAGGAAGCGGCGCACCTTCTCGCGGCCGCCCTCGAACAGGTCGGTCGAGCGCGCCGCGAGCGTGTGCGCGGCCCGGTGGATGTTCGAGTTGTGGCGGCCGTAGAACTCGGCCGTCGCGTCGATCACGCTCTGCGGCTTGTGGGTTGTCGCCGCGTTGTCGAGCCAGACGAGCGGGTGGCCGTTGACGCTCTGGTGGAGGGCCGGGAAGTCCCGGCGCACCCGCTCCACGTCGAAGGGTGCGGCAACCGGGCTCGATCCGTGCGAGGTGGCGCGCGGGGCGGGGCCGGGATGGCGCGAGGGCTCGACGCGGGGCTGCGCGTGGGTCGCCCGCGCCGGCCGCGCGGGGGCGGGCGCCAGGAAGTAGTAGTCGGCGGCCGGGGCGGCAGGCTCCGGCGCGCGCGACAGGCGCCCCGTGCGCCGGAAGCTCTCCTGCGCCTGGTCGGTGCCCTGGCGCGACGGGTCGGCAGGGACGAGCTGGGGGGCGAGCGCGTGGGCGAAGGCGTTTGCCCGCGGGTGGTCGGCCGCGATCTGGCGGTGCAGGTCCCGCCCGCCCGGCAGCGCCGCGGCCACCTCGGGAACGCTCGGCACGAAGAACTCGGGCAGGCTCCGGCGCGAGCCGAACGGGTCGGCGAGCGGGTGGACCGAGGGGATCGCCGCGTCGAACGAGCCCGGGCCCGCGGGCACGGGGTTCGGCATGGAGGGTCCCGTCATGCCCGGCAGGGCGACGGGGGGCGCTCCGAAGGATCGGGCGGCGAGCGCTGAGGCGTCCGGCTGCAGGCCCAACCGCGGGCCGGCCGTGGGCGCCGAGGGGACGCTGAGGTCGGCGCCCGGCAGGGCTGCGCCGCCAGGGCCCTGCGGCGGGCTCTCGAAGCCCTGCGGCAGGCTCTCGAAGCCCTGCGGCGCCTGCGGGCTCGTCGGCAGCTCCGGTGCGAAGGGCTGGCTCGCCGCCTGCCCCTGCCCGTAGATCTCGCGGGCGAGGCACCCGACGAGATCCGCGTGCGCCAGCTCGACGGGGCTGCCCATCGGCAGGCCGAAGGCCGACGCGTCAGGCGTAGTCATGGTAGTTGCCCAGCAGCACGTTATCGAGACGGGCGATCGCGTCCTCGACCAGCACGGCGGCCGAGAAGTAGCGGGTCACGAGGTGCGAGGCGATCGAGTGGTCGTTGGTGCCCATGTAGCGCACCGACAGGCCGGGCTCGATCTCGCCGGTCACGCCCGACTTCTGCAGGCCGACCACGCCCTGCTCGCCCTCGCCGACGCGGAGCAGCAGGATCGAGGTGGTCTGGGCGCCGGTGGCCGGATCGATGTCGATCGGCAGCTTGTCGCTCGGCACCAGCGGCACGCCGCGCCACGTGATGAAGGGCGCGCCGAACAGGTGCACCACCACTGGCGGCACGCCGCGCCGCGTCGCTTCCCGACCAAAGGCCGCGACGGCGCGCGGATGCGCGACGAAGAAGGCGGGCTTCTTCCAGACGAGCGTCAGCAGCTCATCGAGGTCGTCGGGGGTAGGAGGACCGCCGCGGGTCGGGATGCGCTGGCGCCCGCTGACCTCGTGCAGCAGGCCGAAGGCCGAGTTGTTGAGAAGCTCCCACTCCTCGCGCTCCTTCACGGCGTCGACGGTGAGGCGGATCTGCTCGCGGAGCTGGTCGATCTCGTTCGAGTAGAGGTCGGTGACGCGGGTGTGGGTGTTGAGAATCGTCTGGATGGTCGAGAGGTGGTACTCGCGCGGGTCGATCTCGTAGTCGACGAAGGTGGTGGGCAGGCGCGGCTCGCCGGCATGGACCGCCAGGAGTTCGATACCCTGCTCGCCGTAGGAGTTGGTGTGGCCCTTCAGCCGGTCGCGCTCCTCCTGGTACTGGGCGATGCGCGAGCGGATCGCCTCGTCCTCGAGGGCGGCGCGATCGAGGGTGAGGAGCGTGACCGCCGAGAGGGCCTTGACGGCCGGCGTCGGCCCGGTCTCGCCGGCAAGCGCGCCGTCATCGAAATAGTCGCCGCGGGTGGCGAGCCCCTGGCGCACCCGGCCCTTGTAGGGGCCCGACAGGCTCAGCTCGACGGTTCCTTCAGCGACGATCGTCAGGCCATGGTCGGCGGAGCCTTCCTCGCGGATGACCTCGCCGGCCTGATGGTGGCTCTCCGTGAACTTGCCGGCGAGCGTAGCCAGCTCGGCGTCACCGAGCCGGCTGAACAGCGGCACGGCCCGCAGGGAGCTGGGGCGGATCACCCGGCCCTTCTCCTCCTTGGCTAGATCGATGCGGCCGGGCTTGGCCAGCACGACGGCGCGGCGGTTGACGCGGTAGACGCCGCCCGGGACGTCCACGAAGGGCAGAAGGCGCAGGAGCCAGCGCGGAGTGTTGGCCGCGTTCTGGACCGAGGTGACGGTCGCCGTCGCTAGATTGCGTGCCGCGGAGGCGCTCACGCTCAAACCCGGTCCACTCATCGTCTGTCGTCTCCGTTTCGCTCAAGGCAAGAGGAAGCGCTTCCGGAACGGGGTTCGAGCCCGGTCGGTCCGAGTGCGCTACAAGGTTACGTTACGCACATGCCGGGACAGGTGCGGTCGATCGACCGCGCCTGGACTGCGCTTAACTGGAGAGCGCCCGAACAAAATCATCGATACTCTTGCGGTGGAGAGGTCCGTACTGGCGCTTATACCGGGTTAACGAGATCTAGCTCCGACGAGGCCGAAGGGTCAATGGAAGTGATTTCTAAAATTTGCCGTTCCTGCGGAATGACGTTGCTCGGAATTGTGGATAATCGGAATTCTATTCTGCATATGGAACCTAAAGTAGAAAATACCTCTCCTATTTGCGGCAGCAAGGGAGATTGTTGCGGAGGATCTCGCGGGGGACGTTTTTCCCTGTCCGGGCGCAGCCTCAGATTCCGTCGCCGAAGCCGAAGAACTGGTCCATGGTGAGCGCCGGCTGCTCATCGAGCGGCAGGCGCGAGACGACGCGCGCCGGGACGCCCGCCACGGTCGTGTGCGGCGGCACGTCGTGCAGGACCACGGCTGCGGCCGCGACCTTGGCCCCTTCCCCCACCCGGATGTTGCCGAGGACCTTCGCGCCGACGCTGAGCAGCACGCCGCGCTCGATCTTGGGGTGGCGGTCGCCGCTTTCCTTGCCGGTGCCGCCGAGCGTGACGGATTGCAGGATTGAGACGTCGTCGGCGATCACCGTGGTCTCGCCGATCACGACGCCGGTGGCGTGGTCGATGAACACGCCAGAGCCGATCCGGGCGGCCGGGTGGATGTCGCAGCCGAAGACCTCGGAGATCCGGCTCTGGACGTGCAGGCTCAGCGTCGCCCGCCCCTGATGCCAGAGCCAGTGCGCCACCCGGTAGGCCTCCAGCGCGGCGAATCCCTTGTAGAACAGGAGCGGATCGAGATAGCGGCGACAGGTCGGGTCGCGCTCGCGGATGGCGACGAGGTCGCGCACCGCATGCGCACCGGCATGGGGGTCGGCCTCGAAGGCGGAGAGACAGAGGTCGCGCATGGAGAGCCGCGCGAGGTCACCGTCGCCGAGGCGGTGCGCGAGGCGGTAGGCCAGGGCTTGGGCGAGGCTGCGCTGGTCGAGGATCGTCGCCTGGATGATTCCGGCATAGAGCGGCTCCTCGATCAGCGCGGCCTCCGCCTCGGCGCGGAGTTCCACCCAGACGTCCTGCTCGGCGGTGCTGCGGCTCGTGGCCCGCAGCGGCGGCTGGTTCGCGATCGCCGCGGTCACGGCCGGGACCTCGGCAATCCGCGGGCTCGCATCCAGCCCGCGGCGGTGGGATCGGCTGCGCGCGGCATCGGGTTACTGGACCAGCCGGAACAGGTCCGGCAGGTAGCGCCGCAGGGTCTCGTGCCCCTCGAACTTCACGTCGACGCTCTGCGGGCGACCGCCCTGGCCGTGGATGCTGACGACGCGACCCCTCGCATGGCGCCAGATTCCCAACACCTCGGCGACGTCGAGCCGCTCGAACACAACCTGATCGCCGCGCGTCATCGTCGCTGAGGCCATGGCACCATCCTTCGGAAACGGGCCGAGCGGGTCGGCCGAATCGCGTGCATGAGGCTGGGGGACGCCGCATCCGGAGGGGCGGGAAGAGCTTTCCAGATGTCCGCGGCCGGGTGAGAAGATTTCGGTCGCGGATGGCGCAGCAGAGAGCATATCTTTCGCTAAGTCTTTGTTATTTATCGATAATTGCAGACTGAACGTGGGTTAGCAAGCCTTGTTCCGCCGCCGCTCTCGCGCTACGCCGGAGCGCGCCACACGTCGCGCTGCGGCCTGAGCAGGACCTACGATGGGCACCAATCTTCCCTCGCTCGCGGGCGGCGTGCTGATCGGCCTGTCGGCCGTGATGCTGCTTCTCCTCAACGGCCGCATTGCCGGGATCAGCGGCCTCGTCGCCGGCCTCGTCGCCGGCCTTGGGCGGCGGCCCGACCGGCGCTGGCTCGCCGACCTCGCCTTCGTCGCCGGGCTGATCCTCGGGCCGCCCGTCTTCGCGGCGCTGAGCGGGCACTGGCCCGAGATGCGGATCGCCGCCTCGATGCCGGGCCTGGCGCTCGCCGGGCTGCTCGTCGGCTTCGGGACACGCCTCGGCTCCGGCTGCACCAGCGGCCACGGGGTCTGCGGGCTCGCCCGGCTGTCGCCGCGCTCGATCGTGGCGGTGCTCACCTTCCTGACGAGCGGCGTGACCACGGTCTTCCTCGTGCGGGTGCTCGTCGGATGAGGCCGGCTGCGCAGATCCTGGCGGCGCTCGTCGCCGGCCTCACCTTCGGGCTCGGCCTCGCCCTGTCGGGCATGCTCGATCCGGCGCGCGTGCGCGGATTCCTCGACGTCGCGGGGGCCTGGGACCCGAGCCTCGCCTTCGTGCTGGCCGGCGCGGTCGGCGTCTCGGCCCTCGGCTACGCGGTCGCGCGCCGCCTGACGGCGCCGGCCTTCGACCGCGCCTTCGCGATTCTCACGGAGTGGCGGATCGACCGACCCTTCGTCCTCGGCGCGGCCCTGTTCGGGGTCGGCTGGGGCCTGTCGGGCTTCTGTCCGGGACCGGCCGTCGCCGCCCTCTCGACGGGCCTGCTCCCCGTCCTGATCTTCGTCGGCGCGATGCTCGCCGGCATGGTCCTGCATCGGCTCGTGACGCGTCCGTCCGAGCCGGGGCCGGCCGTCCTGGCCCCGCCGCGGGTCTCCGAGCGGTGAGACGGCTGCCCTCCGCTCCGCAGGGTGGCCCCAGAGCTGCATCCGGGCACGGCCAGCCGAAGCTGCAGACTGTTCTTTTTTTCGAACGCTCGCCGCCGAGAGCGATCTTCGCCCGCAGGCACAATCCGGAAAAGTTTCTCCGTCAGGACCCTCTTGCTATCCTCAATCGTTGCGATTAGGACCACTCCGGCGAGGATGCACTCTCCGTTGAGTTCCGACCGTTGTTCTTTTAAAAGAACGTGACTCGCCTCCGCGGCAGGTCGTCGGGGCGAGCCTCGGTGGAGGCGCCTGGGGCGGTCCTCCCGTGTCACCACCGCATCGAGCCGGTCAGGCAGGAACGAGTCACGCATGCCCACGACGGAAGCCGCGCCCCCCATCGCCGTGATCGGTGCCGGCTTCAGCGGCACGATGGCGGCGATCCAGCTCCTCGCAGCGCTCTCGAAAGGCCGGGCGGTGCTGCTCTGCGAGCAGGCGGAGGCGTTCGCGCGCGCACCCTGGCGTCCGCATCGAAGCGCGGGTCGAACGGAACGCCGAACTGCGCGCCGCCTTCGAGGCTGGAGATCTCGATCTCGTCCTTCTGTGGCGGGACGGTGAGGCGGCCTCGCCGGGTGAGACGATGATCGACCTGCCGATGGTCTGGGTCGGCCCGGAGAGCGGCTACAGGCTTGAGGCCGGTGTGACGCTTCCGCTGGTGGCCTTCGAAGCACCGTGCCTGTTCCGGCGCGCCGCTCTCGCCGCTTTGGACGATGCGGGCATCCCATGGCGGATGAGCTTTAGCAGCCCGAGCCTGACTGGGCTTTGGGCGGCGGTCGCGGCGGGACTCGGCGTGACGGTGCGCACCTCCCGTGGCCTGACCCCAGCCCTCTCACCCCTTGATCAGGTGACATCCGGCTTGCCGACGCTGCCCGCTCTGAGCCTGTCGCTGCTGACCTCACAGGGGAGATCGGGCGGTTCAGCCGCCGAGCGTCTCGCCGCCGTTCTCAGAGAGGCCTTCACGGAAGAACGGGCCCTTCGAGCGTAGCAGTCCTCGGGCAAAGTGGTCTTACTGCTTGGAGGACATGAAAATGGACGACCGCTTTGGGTCGGCTTCCATAACGCCCAGTTGGCGAACCACGCCGCCGCCGACCTGCTGCCTGCAAAGTTCCCGCTGGAGCAAGCCCTATTAGAACGGATCAGCCGCGACCACATCGATGGTCAGAGGCTCAGCCACATCTCAGCTTGGTCTGAAGCTGAGGTCATGCTCCGCATCCACGTCGAACGCACCTAAGAACTCCGGACAATCATCCTTGAGGGACGGCTGTGGGGTGAGTGAGGGGCGCGTTCTGCCTTGGGTCACTTCGTAGGTTTCCCAAGGGTCGTGGATGAGGATGCTGCCCGTTCTGGAACGGCAGACTATGACGCGGGTCATGCCGCCCATGTCCATGCCCAGGGCCCTCCCAGTCGTGCCCACGCCCTCCTGCTCCACCGTGAGGCTGCGGTAGTACTCTGCCAGGAAGGGGTGAGCGAACCGGCGCTCCAGCGTCAGGCTCAAGCCCGGGAGCTGAGCAGTCGCCCTGTCACGGAACTGCCCGACCCTTCCCCCCGGCATGAAGAAGATCCATACCAAGAAAAGGAAAGGCAGACCGACGCCCACCACAACGATCGTCCCGCCCGCTATCAGCGCGTACTTCAAAAGGCGCCGCACGTTGATCCCTCGCCCGGCTATGTGGCCGGATGCGTCCATAACATCCAACCTGCGAGCGGCGTCGCGCCCCTACCAAGGTCGACATGAGGCTCACTGGAAGTCACTCATGCACCACCGGGGGGCCGGATTCTCCTAATGCCTCCATCGCCCGAGAACTCCGCCAAATGAAATTTGCGGCGACGCCGATTCCAAGAAATTCATTTGGAATTTTGCTACGCAGCATCCGATATGCCTGCGCGTTTCCGCGTCATGCGAACTGCGATCATCTGCGCGCTCCTAGTCCTGATGCGCTTCCTTCCGGACGTCATTCTGGCCGCGACCGTCGCTACGGTTGCACCGCCTCACGATCCGCACCGCGTCGGGCCGCCAAGGTGGGTGGGCACTCCGCCCGCTGTCGTGATCCTGCGGTGAGGGCGGGATGGAGGGCTACATAAACGCCATCACGCGAATGCCATCCGGCGAAGGCTGTAACTCTCTTCGCGACAAGATCCGCTGCCGAGGAGGCGGCTACCACCCAAGATGATCATGATGAGGGTGCTCAGGAGGATGGTAGCGAGCGTCATGGCCCTTCAGGTGCAGGAGAGGCTGCCAATGGAGAGGCTGAGTGCCGGGTAGGCTGAACCCTTAGTGCTGGCGTCCGCCTACCGTGGGGGTCAGGTCACGCTCGATGGCTTCCAGAGCCCTTTCCCACGCCTTCTGCTCCGTAGCATGTGGGCGATCCGACCGCTCGACCAGCTTGCCGTGCTTGCGCATGGACCAGCCGAATTGTCCTGCGGGCCTCGTGAGCGGCGAAACTTCGATGGAGTAGGGATGGGGCACGTCATCATTCACAGCGTGGTTCATAGCGTGGCTATGTCACCTTCTGGCGAGGAGCGCCAAATGTGCTCTTTTCTTACTCCTGACGTGGTGACGGCCCCTGCCGTCCAGGCCCTCCGAGCCACGTGGGCTGCCTATGGCAGGCATTACCCGATCCAAGAGAAGCCGCCGGCTGCACCCGGCCTGATGCCGGTCGTGAAGGGCGAGATGCCGCCAATCGTGGGTTGAGCGCCCGTCACCGCCAAGGCGTTGCCCGCGATGTTGCCGAGATGGTTGAGCGAGGCCGAGAGCGCCGCGATGGATGCGAGGATCGAAGGCGAAGCCATCGCTGAGTTTGGCAGCCTGAGAGACGCTGCGACAGCTGCCCGCGAGAAGGCGAAGCGAACTGGCAATCTGCTGGATGGCATGATCGCCCGCGACCTGGAGGTCCGAGCCGAGGACGAGGAGGCTCGCCAGGCGCTCGCATGATGCCCGCCTGCGGAAGCTGGAGGCGCGGATGCTTCCTCTCCCAAAGCACGCTCCGGCCTTCTTCGTCTTCGGACGCGATCTGGACGATGCTGCAGCCCGATCCGCAGCCGAGAAGGCGACCGGTAGGGTCTCGCCTGATCAGTACGCCCACCCCGTGATCTGGCGCGGGCCGGACCCGATCCCTGTTCCGAAGTGGATGACGGAGGCCACCACCCTCACGGCCGAAGAGACGGAGGACTGGGTCGCCACCGTTTTCAGGCAGGCCGGGGCAGAGCCGCGGCCGAGAGGCGACGAGGAAGCCTGGAAGGACTTCGTTGACCTCCTTGAGGGGTTGAGAGCTTTCGTCGCCAGAGAGGCAGCCTGAGCCCTCATCCCACGTACCGAGGATAGGTGTCAGCAGCTGATCGATCTTAGCGCTGCCGCCTCCCGCGAAGGCGCTGCAAAGGCCCCGCGCCCGATGGGAGTGCGGGGCCAGCATTGGCAGTCTGGCGCGTTCCTACAGTCAGTGCGGGGCAGGCGCCGTGCTGGGAGCAGGGTTCGTTGGATTGACGGGCGCCGTGTTCGGAGCTGCCGGCGGAGGCGGGGCAGGAGCCGTGCTGGCAGGCGGCGGATTGGTGGGTTCCGTCTTCTTCGGCGTGCTGTCCTTACAGGCCGCGAGCGCGAGCAGCCCGATCAGCGGCAGGAGGGTTCGATATCGCATGGGCGTTTCTCCCTATGAGAGAGCGGTAAACCTCCCGGCAGAAGATAAGGTTCAGGCTAGCGCCTCCTGTCGACGGCTATCCGATCGGCAGGCTTGCTGGCGGCCATGGTTGCGGTTTTGCCTGAGTATGTGCCCGACATCACCACAGGCTCGGTGAGGCCGCAGAGTAAGCGTCGCCGGCATTGAGGGTGCGGGCCTGGCGCATGAGAGGCTGAGCGCCGGGCGGGGCATAACCGCGAGGCGGCCCGGCTCTGCCGCCCCGGAACTATCGCCGGCGGCCGTACTCAGCGTCCGAGGCGACCCGCGAGGCGGCCCGCTGCCCCGCGACTTCGGAGTTGAGGTGGGTGCCACCGGATGGCGCGTCACTGCTTGGGCGGTCATTCACCGATGGCCCAGAGCGGCTTGTCGCCCGCGAATGCTAAGCCTAGCGTACTGCGGACGTGGTCGCGTGACCAACTCAGCATCCCGGATGGGACGGTCGAGGGCTGTATGGAAACTGACCAGCCAAATAAGATCGACGCAACCTTCCGGAACGGCTCCCTCACCGCAGTGAGCGTCATCGTGGGGTTCTCACTCGGATTTTTAAGCCGGTGGGCCGGTGTCCCCGGTCAGTGGCACCGGTTCGACTTCATCGCAGTAGCGATCATCGTCGTTGGAATTGGTTGCCAGATCAATGCTCTGAGAGAGCTTCTGCAGATTTCGTCTCTTATGCTGATCAACTATAACCGTAGCATAAGGGTCTTCATGGTCGGCGTAGCCTTCGTTGCTGCCGGCATTGCGCTTGCGCTCGTCGGAGAAATGACCGGATTGGGTCAGCATGTTCTCGGGGCATGAAGCGGGAGCTGTGCATGAAGGGCGGCCGATCTGCTGTTAGCAGCTTCCCGCTGGCATACTGCGCCTCCAGCGGCTCGAATGGACGAACTGGGCGGTGACGCGTAAGGCGCAGCCTCAACGAAGGAGGCTGTCGTGTTTCCCCTAAAGCCGCGCTTTGCGCACCTTGCCTTGATCGTCGGCCTCTCAATCGTTTGCCCCTCGACGAAATCGCTCACCGCTGATCTCTCGCGAGAGAAGTCCATCCAACAACGCCCTGCAGCCAAATTCGTCGCGAGCTGCGAGCACGTCGGGCAGTTCTGCCACGCGAAGACCTGTGGTGCAGACCAGATCGACGCATCCACTTCGTGTCAGAAGCTTTGTCCTGGCTCTGTCATCGTCGGCGTTGAGGCAAGGCGCTGTCCTCTCGGGCTGTCAAAACTGAACGAGCATTACATCCCCGTACCGGACATCCTGCCCGATTTCTGACCCGCACCCTCGGTTCTCGGGAGTGCAGTGTTTCCTTGCGGCACTCCGGCGGGATCTTGGGACGGAGGGCGTGTTGAAGCTCTGCGAGCGCTTGCCACTTCCTTCAAGGGTAGAAGGGCTTTCGTGGCACTCTCACGTGCTGGCTGCCCCAACGAGTTCCCAAGCAAACGGGTCGCGCATGAGTTTCGCTACGAGAGCATGGTTTAGCTCGTGACCCGTATGCACCGCGGTGACGTGCCCGAGGATAGGGTGACCAGCGAGTGAGAGATCGCCGACGAGGTCAAGGATGCGGTGGCGCACCGGTTCATCCGGCACACGCATACCCCCGATGACGCGATTGCCGAAGATCGCGGCTGTGGTCGACAGCTTCGCACCGCGCAGGACAGGACGTCCGCTGACATAGGCGTAGAGCTTGGCGGGGAGGGCCCATTTCAGGCGACCGAAGCTGCGCGAGGGGGCAAGATCATTCACGAAGCTCTCGGGCGTGATGGCACCCCCCCAGCGCATCTCGCCGAAATGCGCGAGCGCCAGACTTGCCGTGATGGACAGGGCCGGTGCCGGCTCGATCCGAAGAGAGCGCCGGCCGTCTCGTACCTCGACGCTACGCAGTATGCGGATCATCGTGCGTGGAATGGCAAGATCGACCCGTCCCGCCTCCCGGATCGCCTCGCACCAGGGTGTCGCGCTGCCATCGAAGATCGGCAACTCTTCGGCGTCCATTTCAACCCGTGCATTGTCGATGTGGAGCGCACTGAGAGCAGCAAGCAGATGCTCGACGGTGCGCACGAGCGTTCCGTCAGGGGCTTGAAGCGCCGTGCAGAGGGGCTGTGAGACCCGGGCCTGCCACAGAGCAGGAACCGTGACGATCCGGCCGGTCCGCAAGCGGCGCTGAAAGACGATCCCTGTGCCGGCCTCCGCTGGGCAGGCACGCACGTTCGCATGCCGCCCGGTGTGGAGGCTGCGGCCCTGCAGCCGGAACACGGCAGCCAGAGTTCCCTCAGATCTGAAACCAGCAACCTGGGGGGCTGACGCGAGGCCGGTTGGCGGTATGAACGGATATGTCATGCCGGGTCTTTACGATCGTACAAAAGCCACTGTCTGAGGCCCTGCGTTCTGTGCGCGCTAGGGGCACGTCAATTGTGGACTGCGCGTGACGACCTGAATTGTCGCTGAAGCTGAGGCTATCCTCCTGCCGAGAGCAGGCGTGCGCTGCGTTGCGATAGAGGCTTGAATGCCACACTGCTCCTTGCGCGTGGATCGCGCGGCAGCATGGCAGATGCGATGTCGGTCAGTCTGGCTTATGCTGACAGCGAGGGGGGCTGACAGGCAGGTAGTGCTGTGCTGGACGTGCTCAACGACATCTTCACCTACGGTGGAGAGCTCCTTGCGCTTGCTGCGTTCGCCCTGTGGCTCTGGTTCGCCTTGCGCCTGTTTCCAAGCCTAGAGGCGATCATCGCACGCTATGAGGACGACCTGTGCCTTGGCGGCTCCAAACCGAGAGCCAAGGGGATGACGGGCGTTCGCCTGTTGAACCGGCTCGCCGTCAGCGTGACGGCTCTATCTTTGTTCTTCTCGGCCGTGGGGTACGCCATCCCGGATTGATCGGTGTGGCTTAGGCAAATCCGTCTGCAGGGAGGCATACGGCCCGCGGAACAGGTCGCCCATCGCCCTCCTCCGGAACAGCGTCGTCCATCGTCTGCGCCGATGCTCCGGCCGGTCATGGTTCATATGGCAGCGCTGACAGAAGGCGGCGAGGTTCGCATCCGCGTTATTGCCGGTGTCGTGATCGCGATGGGCGGTGGACGACCGCGCAGACAGGATGCTGTCCGACGCGCCTCCGATCACGGATTGGTGGAAGCCCCAGCCTCTACCTCCTGCCGTGCCTTGAGGAAGGATGGGCTG